>CAZDJH010000018.1:0-9579 GCA_964505645.1 uncultured archaeon
AATAATACCAAAAACGGTTATTTTATAATTGATCCTTCTTTTGTAAAATTAACCATTAATTTTATTGATTCATTTTATTCCGATCAAAAACCTTTCTTTTTGCCCTAAATATGCACTTATTCGTGCGTGATTCGTTTATTAATTGATGCGCGCTGAAGCGCAGTGTCTATCTTCCTTTTATCAAACCCTACGGATTCAATAACTCTCATAATTTTCATTCGGCGTGATTTTCCCTTTAATTCCCGCTCTTTCATATATTCTCTTGCGAACTCCTCAATCTTTTCCTTATCAGCTAACTTTTCCTTTCCCGACGACATACAATATAATAAAATTTTTGATCTATAAAAAATTTAGTTTTGAGTACCCCATTTCACATTTCAATCATCTTATATTAAAGTTCAAACAAGGATTTACATAATCCAGCAAAATTTTCTAAATATTGTCAATTAAATGAAATAATTGCGAAATTCACTCGGATTAGCAAACTTTTCTTTAAAAATATTTATATTCCAAATCTTCACTCAATTCCAAATCTTAAAACTATAATCTATTCTAACTTTGATCGTTCAATTATCTATCTCCATCACTCAATATTAGCTTTCCAATATTTTTTTTTTTGTTTTAATAAAAAAAAATAAATTGTTACTTTAATTTCCCTATTCGTAAAAAATTATGTTATACTATTGAAATTATCAAAATAAAATAATAGAATAAAAAATAGAAAAACAATTTGAAAAGAAAACAGAAAAATGTCTGATAGAGAACAGACCAACGGAAATCTTAGGATCGCTGTTTATGTATGCCAGTGAGGAGTTAATATTGGAGCTACTGTAGATTGCGAAGCAGTAAAAGAATTTGCTGAAATTCAACCAAATGTAGTAATTGCTAGATCAAATAAATTCACGTGTAGTGATCCCGGTCAGCAAGTGATTAAGAACGATATTTTGGAGTTAAACATCAATCGTGTCGTTGTTGCGGCGTGTACCCCGAAGATTCATGAACCTACCTATCGAGCTGTGCTCACAGAGACGGGTCTCAGCCCGTATTTTTTCCAGATGGTAAACATTCGAGAACAGTGCTCTTTTGTCCATGCGGATGATAAGGAAGCTGCAACTGAAAAGGCTAAACGTTTGGTGTTGGCGGGAATTAATCGTGCACGGGAATTGGAAGCAGTTCCAAGAAAGGAAATAGCAATTGAGAAATCGGTTCTGATCGTGGGTGCGGGGATTGCGGGCATGAATGCTGCTCTGGACCTTGCAGACCAAGGTATAAATGTCCATCTTGTAGAAAAGGAACCCACTATTGGGGGAAAGATGGCCCAGTTAGACCGAATATTTCCTACGGACGACTGCGGAATATGAGTATTAGCACCAATAATGGTTAATACATCCAAACATCCCAATATCAATCTAATGACTTACAGCGAAGTGGTGGAATTTGGTGGAATTACGGGGAACTATAAGGTAAAGATAAAGAAGAAACCGCGATATATTGACGAAGACAACTGTACGGGCTGCGGGCTTTGTACCACTAAATGCCCCATGAAAATGCCCAATGAGTTCGATCGGGGAATTGGAGAACGAAGTGCAATATATATTCCATTTCCGCAAGCAGTTCCCAAACTGGCCCTAATCGATCGAGAAGCGTGTATAGAATGCAAGAGCTGCGAGCGAAATTGTCCCGCAGAGGCAATTGATTTTGACCAAGAGCCGGAGTTCATTGATCTTACGGTCGGGTCCGTCATTATCGCAACAGGCTGGGATGAATATCCTATATGGAAGACTAATGAATATAAATATGGCATTTATCCCGATGTAATTACGCAAATAGAGTTAGAGCGCATGCTCAGCCCAATTGGGCCAACAGATGGGCACATCTATCGAATTTCGGACGGAGAGCGACCGAGAACGTTGGCAATGATCCAATGCGTCGGTTCAAGAACGCTACGTGGGAATAAATATTGCTCGGCCGTGTGCTGTAATGTCGCCCTGAAGAACGCGCAACTTTTAAAGCAAGAATATCCCGATATGGAGGTTGTGATATTTTACATTGATATTCGAAGTCCCGATAAAGGAAATGAAGAATACTATCGTAAGATTAGAGAAGCAAATGTGGCATTTATTAAGGGGAAACCGGGCGATATTAAGCGAAATGAAGGAGGCAAGATGAGACTGTTTTATGATAACTCATTACTAGACGAGGTATCCTACTTAGATGTTGATATGGTGGTATTGTCGACAGGAATCATACCCTCGAAAGGCACAGAAGATATTGTGTCAACGATGGGATTAGAACGAGGTCCCGCTGACTTTTTATCGGAAATTCACGGGTGTCTAAAGCCCCAAGAGACGAAAGATATGGGAATCTACATATGTGGGTGTGCAGCTGGACCCAAAAATATTCCCTATTCGGTTTCAACCGCTTTAGCGGCGGCAAGTAAAGCATCTACCCTCCTCTCAAATGATACCATCAGTCAAGAACTGATCATCGCGGAAGTAGATAAAGATTTATGCATGGGCTGCCAGAGATGCGAAAAATCGTGTCCCTATAACGCTATTGAAGTAGGGGAGGATGAAATCGCCATTGTGGACGAATTAAAGTGTAAAGGATGCGGTGTGTGCGTGAGCGTATGTCCAGCACGAGCAATTGATATAAAATATTACCGTGATAAGCAGTTTGAAGAGGAAATACGGGGAATCGGGATGGCAGAAGGGATTCTTGCTGAGGATTTAGATACATTACAAGAAAAACAACAACCTATAGGTGATTAAACTGACCGAACAAACTCACTCACGCAGAATAATTGCATTTGCCTGTTGGAAATGAGGATATGCTGCTGCCGACTTAACGGGAACGACTCGAAAGTCTTACTCGACCGATATTCACCTGATACGGGTGAAATGTACTGGGAGAGTTGGCCTCCATTTAATTATGGAATGCTTCCTTAACGGAGCAGACGGAGTCGCCATCATTTCTTGAAAGGAAGGTGAATGCGAATTTGAACGGGGGAATTTAGTGGCATATGAGCACGTCCAAATGCTACATAAGATATTCGAGCATTTAAACATCGCGAAGGAACGTGTGCAACAGTACTTCTGTTCTGCCGCCGATGTTGAGAAATATATGAACTCGGTAAATGATATCACAGAGACCATACATAAATTGCCGCCCTTACCTAAGAAAACCGATTAGAATGATCTCTTCGAGTAAATTATAGTCGAAGGGGGACTTGCCTTGCGAAGGTTATTCGGTATAATATGTTGTATTAATTAGAAGTAGTTAAGAAATAGTCAAGTTTATGATTTTTAAAAAAAAATGGAAGTAACTGTAAATATGAATAAGAGAGCAGATATTACCTGGTATGACCTTAAAAACATTGCAGATACTTTAGATTCTTATCGTGTCCGTAATTTTATTGATTCGAAAGATGAGATACTAGAATGTGGGGTCTATAGTGAAGATCAATATAATACTATTTTATTCAATATGATCGATTTAGAAAGGCTAAAATATGGGTTGCTTAACCACCTAAGCGTAACTCAAAATAATTCCATCTCGTCAGTTCGTACGTTTTCCGAACAAAACGGGGTTGAGGTTAAAAAAACGTTAAGCTTACTGAAATTGTTAGACGCGGAGGGCTTAACAGAATCGGAGAAAGTTTATGAAACCCAAGGCGAGACTGAGGTTTTGAAGGACATAACTATTAAGGTCAACACCAAGAATCCCACGCAAATAAAACCTATATATGAGCCTGTGAAGGTTATTTTTAACGGAGAAATCTGTTCTGGCTGTGGTCTGTGTGCGGGAATCTGCCCGATGAATTGCATTAGCATAAAAAACGGCTATGGCGAAATAGACGACGATATTTGCATCCGGTGCGGACTCTGTTACTTTGTGTGCCCAAGAACCTATTTACCCACCGAAATTCTCAATATGTACCAAGAAGGTACCTCAGAACTCAAAGATTCTGGTAAAATAGGCTATTTTCTAGATGCCTATGCCGCACGAACAAAGATCGACAATATACGGGAGGTATGTCAAGACGGTGGGGTTACCTCTACTTGTTTGCATTACCTTCTTCACAATAATCAAATCGACCTCGCAATAGGAGCCAAAATGGGCGATCGTCCGTGGTGTCCTGACCCTATGATCATTGAAAATGTGGACCAGATCCTCGATACCGCAGGCACAAAGTATGTAAATAACCCCAACTTGAGCCTTTTGAATCAAAATGAATTAGTTGGTAAGAAAATCGCGGTCACGGGTGTACCTTGCCAGATGCAAGCTCTCCTTAAAAATGATGTATATAACATCGGATTTCCTACCTTGAACTCCGTTGAATATCGGATCGGTATCTTCTGCATGGAGTCATTTGGATACGAAGAAGGCTTCCTTAAAATCTGTGAAAAACTAGATGTTGATGTAACTGATGTACAAAAAACCGATATCAATAAAGGAAAGTTCTTCATTTATACCAAAGACGGCGCGGAATTGGCAGCTCCCATCAAAGACGTAACGAATTTGGCGCGGGAAGATTGTGAAGTATGCTTCGATCTAACATCTGAATCTGCCGATATTTCCGTGGGATCGATTGGAGCACCTTCGGGATGGAATTGCGTGCTAATCCGTACCCAAAAGGGAAAGGAGTTATTTAAAGCCTTGCTCGACAATGATCTAATCGAATCAAAGCCAATCTCAGAAGTAAAACCCGGGCTCGGGTTGCTTAAAAAAATTGCTGGAGGAAAAAGAAAGAAATCCCAAAAACATATTGATAAAAAGCGGGAACATAATAATAAATTTCCCCGCTATTAGATCATTTCCTATGAAGCCTCTTATGGTACTCCATAGCATCACTTATTGAGATCTTCATAGATTTCCATGCCCCCTTCTTTTTTTATCTTCTCATACAATCTCAACCTACTGACTAGAAGTTTTAGAATACCCCCGAAAGTATAATAAATTTATCTGAAATAGCTTCCTATGTTTATAGTTCATCCATTATACTAATCCGCTTGTTATTTTAGGTGAATCCGAAGGGCCACTCGCTAAAGGAACCTAAACCCTTATCTATTTTTTTAAACCGTTTTGTATTCACTTTCTATCAGAAGTGGTTCTTATTCTATATTAGGTTCAGAAATAGAAAAATTAATTAAAAAAGACCAATTAAATAATTCAAAGGTAGATAAGTTATGAGTCAACCTATACGACCACAATCTTTCAAGGAAAAAGTCTTTTTCCGTAAATTACGGACTAGAGTCGATGGAAATGATAAAGTAGAATATGGACTCACGAATATCAAGGGAATCGGACAGAGATTTGCTCAAGCAGTTGTAAAAACTGCAAATATGGATCCAGCGTTAAGAATTGGCGCGTTATCGGAAAAAGATATTGATTTACTTGAAGATATTATCTTAAATCCACTCGAAAATGGTATTCCAGAATGGATGGTTAATAGAAGGAAGGATATACGGACTGGCGACGATAGACACGTGTTAGGAAACGAATTGGAAATTACCGTTAAGCGAGATATTGATAGAATGAAGCGGATTCGAAGTTATAAGGGAATTCGACATCAACTTGGGCTAAAAGTGCGTGGTCAGAGAACAAAAAGCACAGGCAGACATGGGCTCGTGATTGGAGTTCAGAGGAAAAAATTAAGAGCGAAGATGGAAGCTAAGAAAAAGAAAAAGAAGAAAAAGGAGGCGAAGTAAATGGGAGATCCACGAAGATTAAAAAAGAAGTTCAAGAAGCCCAGACACCCGTATCAAAAAGACCGAATTATGGAAGAATTGGAGTTTATTGGGAAATATGGGTTGCGAAATAAGCGCGAGTTCTGGAAAATGCGTTCGAAGTTAGGAAACTGGAGACAGATCGCACGGAAATCCCGAACTTTACCTGAGGAACGCGCAAAGGAGGTTCAACAAACGTTAATTCAAAAGTTAATTCGCCTCGGGATCTTAGAGACCAATTCCACGTTTGATGATGTATTAAACCTTACAGTGGAAGATATCTTACACAGAAGGCTCCAAAGCCAAGTCTACGAAAAAGGGCTTTCCAAAACAGTGTATCACGCTCGGCAATTAATTACTCATAAACATATTCAAGTTGGAAACAAGCGGATTGCGTCTCCTTCATATCTCGTAAAACGGGAAGAGGAAGACTTAATCACATTCGCTCCGACGAGCCCCTTTGTTACCAAGTAATAAAGTTTACATTCAAATATAATTATTCAACATCAAATTCAATAACTAATTAATATTATACATTTAGAGGCTAAAAAAAATGAAGGAAGCTCTCGTACATATTTATGCATCATATAACAACACTCTTGTAACTGCCACCGATATATCGGGCGCGGAAACTTTTGCTAAGTGCAGCGGCGGGATGATCGTCAAACAAGACCGGAACGAATCCTCGCCTCAAACGGCTATGAAATGTGGATTTCGAATCGCAGCTGAATTAAAAGATATCGGGATCACCCATATCCACATAAAGGTGAGGGCACCAGGGGGAAATAAATCTCAAACGCCTGGTCCTGGAGCCCAAGCATGTATTAGGGCACTTGCCCGGTCGGGGTTAAACATCGGAAGGATAGAGGAGGTTACACCTCGTAGCCACGATCATTGTCGCCGTAAAGGCGGTCATCGGGGCAGAAGGGTTTAAATCCTTTTTCTTATTTTCGGAAAATATAAATCAACGGTATTTTTTAAAGGAAATGATGGATATCAAGTCAAGATTTTACGCAAAACTCTATCCTAAGGAAGAGATAGCAACATGGAATCTTCCCGTGAATATGAAAGAGCAGATTCAACTCGATAATTTCGACTATTTTTTCTTGGTGTCCACGATCGAAAAAGATTCGGAAGAAAACCACGTCCATTTCTCAGTTTATCCCATTCAAGAGAACACGGTCCACCTTTTCCAGATTCAAGCAAAAAGAATAGTGCCAAAGTTATTAACAACCGCTCTGACATTCATTAAAGAGGCGGGGTTTTGTATTATTTCTTCAACAGGCATTTGCACAGATCTTTCACATTGCTATTTTGGAGTCTTTACATCCATCGATTGCTCATTTGAATTGGATGGCATCCTTTCCAAATTGAAAAAGTTAGAAGGGGTTGATAGTATAAAAGTATACAACTTCACGTGCGAAGGATGCTGCGAATTGACCTCCACATAATCAAAGTAATAGTAGAAATTCGTCTAATTCGGGCTTAATTTCTTGCTCGAACTTATTGAAAGCCTTAACATTACCATCCCAGTTTTTTACCATTTCTGGGGGGAACATATCAAAAAACTTCTCAGCTACAGTCCTTAACTCCTTACTCACCAATTTTTGGTTATATCTCTTTGACGAGCTCGCAATAAAGAGGCAGGTATGCATTTTTAAGATGGTAAATTCTTTTTTCCCTAATACAAAATTACTTAATCCCCCTTGGTCAAGTTCCTCGGCAAATGAATTTAAAGCACTTAATAAACTTCCAAAAAGCTGAGCATCAACTTTCTCGTTATACACGCGACTAAACAACACGATTCCTGCCTCATTAACGATCCATAAATCTTGAATAACCTTTACCATACAATCACCAAATTATATTTATCTTTTTTTTGCTTGTTAATATCCGTCTTTTACTCTCTATATATTCCCATTAGAAAATAAGTCCTTTTTTAACCCGAGTGAATCTCTCTCTTACATTTTTATGTATATTTAACAATAAGAACTTTACCTTTTTAGAATATAAATCGCTTGTAATACTAAAAAGTGGCCTCCATATTATTCATATAGCATAAATCCCACTTATGTTATAATTGCTATGAGGGAAGAAAAAATATTGAGTAATAAGAAAGCCGAATCGCATTTGTATGATTTAATCCTTAACTATTTCAAAAAGGCCTTAAAGGAACAAGAGGACCCGACTCAAATAGAAGTTTGGAAAAACAAGTTGCTAATAAAAATATTGGGAAATGTAGGGCAGAATAATGAAAGTAAAAAACGATCGGGAATGCAATAATTTTACTCATCTCATTATTTGAAGGGCTCCCAGTAGATTTATACCATACACGGGGAAGAAGCATCCAATTCCTCACTATAGAAGGAAAATATCGAATATCAGCGATTTTACGGCAAGAATATGCGTAAAAGATTCTTTCGCTGCGCTGTGATTTACGACGTTTTAAAGACTTCTACGATGCCTTTTTTTACTTACGATAGAAAATAGCGAGACGGTAATAGCGGAATTCTGCTAAAACAGGATTGAATGTATTCATGATGGGTTTCAAGTAGGATTTTACTACTTCTTAAAATTTAAAATTTCTTAAATCATATAGGAAATAAAAATATATTAGTAAATGATTTATAATTATATAAGGATCGATTAAAGAAAGAAAAGAAAAACCAATATTAGAAAACGGAATCAAAATGAGTAACGAGGATAAAATCGCTTCATTACTTGAAGAGATAAAGGAACTTTTAGATTTTCTTACGAATGATAAGCCAACACCCGATGATGAGATTGAAGCTCAAGAAGTGTTGCTTACAAAATATAAAAAACTAAAGGAATTGAATGCATATCCCGAACAGAAGGAATTAATTAAGGGAATTATAAGAGAATTAGAGGCGTGGGACACTCTTGAGCACTGGTTTTTCGAAACGGATATTCCAGAGGATATCAAAAACTTTTTAGAAACAATTGGTGCACAACCTTCAGGAGATAAAGAGTCTTCTCTACCTTTAGAAAAAAGTCCATCAAAAGAGGTTTCAGCTCCGGATGAGGAGAAAGAAGGAGGAGAATCGGACCAAAAACCGCCAGCGTTTAATATTGCTGAAATCATTTCTGAAGTAACCAAACAATTTAAAGGAGAAATCGGCAATTTAGAAAAGAAAATAGAGAGCTTACAGAAGGAATTAACGGAAAAAGATAAGACTCTCGAGGGTGTAAAGAAAGAAATTCAAGACATAGAACCGGAGGCCCAAGAAGAAGTCCCAGATCTAGAAGTTGAGGCTCAAGAGGGCGTTTCAGAAGTAGAACCGGAGGCACAAGAAGAAGTCCCAGATCTAGAAGTTGAGGCTCAAGAGGGCGTTTCAGAAGTAGAACCGGAGGCACAAGAGAAAATTCCGGAAGAAAAACCCAAATTGGAAACCAAATCAAGATTACCTCCTTTAAAAATAGAAATACCACCTGCCGACCAATATAAAGAGCAAAAACATGAAGAAGAGAAAAAAGAAGAGGAACAAGAAATCTTCGATGAAGAAAATTTATTGAAAAAGGTACAAAAGCAGAGAAAAGAGTTATTGGAAGAAACTGAAACAAAAAAACATATTTCTGAGGACGATTTGTCTTCAATCCCTACTGAGGAGGATGATACGGATGAATTTGAAGATACAGACATTCCAGAATTCGATTACGAGGGATTTAACGAATTGGTAGAGGCAGTTTCTTCGAGCCCTCAAAAGGAAGTAGAGGAACCAACTATTCAAAACGATTCATCAGGAAGTGAAACTATACCTGATGAGGGAGAGGAACCACCGACCCCCGTAGAGAGCGAACCCATACCTGAAGTAGAGGAACCAACTATTCA
>CAZDJH010000018.1:9679-19872 GCA_964505645.1 uncultured archaeon
AAACGATTCATCTGGAAGTGAAACCAAACCTGAGGTAGAGGAACCACCGACCCCCATAGAGAGCGAACCCGTACCTGAAGTAGAGGAACCAACTATTCAAAACGATTCATCTGGAAGTGAAACCAAACCTGAGGTAGAGGAACCACCGACCCCCGTAGAGAGCGAACCCGTAACCGAGATAGAGGAACCACCGAGTCCGCCTGTTCCTTCGGTACCCCCAGCACCTGCTGTGAGCGAACCCGTAACCGAGATAGAGGAACCCCCGAGTCCGCCTGTTCCTTCGGCACCCCCAGCACCTGCTGAGAGCGAACCCGTACCGGAAATAAACCCCCCTCCTACTAATCCCCCTGCCCCTCCTAATGTTCCCGCATTTGAAGTCTCCGCAACAGAATCCCCGCCCCCATCTCAAAATATTAGTGGGATTACCGAAATAAAAGTGGAGGAATACGAACAAAAAAGGAAAAAATCATCCGCTCAAGATTTATATAATGTCTTTTCCGCAATGCTCGATGATAAACCCTCAAAAACCGAATCGGCTGGAAAAAAAAGCAAATCAAAAAGCTCTATTAAATCTCTGATTCCAAAATCAAAACAAGAGAAATCTAAGAAAATCTTCCAAGAACCGAAAGAAGAAACGGAACAGCCAAAGAAAGAAGAAGCAGGGATTGAGGTCTTTCAACAAGAATTAGGACCTTTACCAGATGATAAAGATACGTTATATCAAGAACTCATTGCTATGGAGGGAAAACGCTATGCTCTGGAAAAAAGTATGAATAAGTTAGAGGAGCGTTATCAAAAAGGAACGATTGACGAATTTGAATTTAAGGGGGAAATTCAAAAAATTAAAACGAGCTTAGAAAATATAAGCAAATATATCACTGATATAAGGCGAAAAATCGCAACAATGTAATAATGAAAGAGATTTATTGATTTATTTCATATATGGGCGGCATTTTTCGCTTATGTTTAGATGATTTAAACATCTTTTTTACTTTTTCTACTTTTTCTACTTTTTCTACATCAATTCCTTCTAAATCTAAACCATTATCTATCCTATATATTATTTGGTCTAATAAGTCATAAGAAATCCCAATTTCCTTTTCATCAGTTTGTCCCTCCCATAGCCCTGCTGAGGGGTGTCTCTTGATTATCTTTTCTGGAATACCCAGAGTCCTTGCCAAATCTTCAACCTCACATTTATACAAGGCACCAATAGGTTCAAAATCAACTCCTCCATCTCCGTATTTGGTAAAATAACCCAAAGCAAGCTCGGTTCTATTTCCTGTCCCAGCCACTAAAAAAGATCCTTTCGATTGTCCAATAAAATAGAGCATGGTCATTCTCAAACGGGGTTTTATGTTGGCTTTTGCAAGGGTATTTGTTTCAATCTTAGATTTTGTCGCATCTAAAAACATTTCATAGACTTCTGTTAGATCTATCTTTAACAACGAAATGCCCACCGTTTCAGCAACTAATTCTGCATCTTGAATATCTTGGATGTTTGAATGGCAAGGTAAGCTGACTCCAATCACATTCTCTTTCCCTATTGCCCCCGCACAAAGAAAAGCCGTCACCGCACTGTCTATTCCCCCGGAAAGTCCTACCACTACACCTTTAGCATGCGCATAATCAAGATATTGTTGAATCCACTTCTGAAGATTATCGCTCAATTGTTTAAAGTTCAGAGATCTCATAATCGTATTTTTAAAACGTTTTTAAAAAATCTTTGATTACTAGAAATTAAAAAGAAATGAAAAAGTTTCTTAAAGTAAAATAGAGAATTAGAGTAAAAAAGGAGTAAATAAATTATGAGCGAGGAGTTCAAGTCTATAGTTGATAAGTCATTCGAGAAATCTATACAGCCAATTTGGTTATACACCGTAGATTATTTATATGGGATGATGCCCGCAGATGAAGAGGGCAAGCGATGGGTTGAAGTTGTATATACACTAAAGGAAGAGAATTTTAGAAAGAAAGAACGCGGAGCAATGCTCTCTTATCAGTTCTTATTTGAAGAGCTTGAGAAAGGGGTTTCATATTATATCGAGGATTTTAATGTAAATAATTTAAAAAAATTTTCCGATTCAATTCAAAGTAAATCCGACCCCGAAAAGATAAAGGCACTAATAGAGGAGCTCAAAACGAATTCGGAAAAATATTCCGAAAATTTGCCTATAATAAAGAGCGCAGATGAGGCAGCCACCTTGAAAGAAAAGGTCTAATTTTAACCTCTTTTCCTTTATAAAAGCTTCCTATTCAGTTGTGTATAACAAAAAACTTCTAAAAAATAAAGTAATAATTAATCAATTCATCCGTACATCTCATCCCTTCGTGGATAAAGATGACGGAATTTTGCATCTAACTTGCGCGCCAATTGATACCCTATATTTGGTTTTTTTTCTCCGATAACATCTCGGATGTGATTTCCCCGTTCTGTAGAATAATTTTCAATGCCGCTTGCTATTATATTTTGATCTCTTCTAATTGGGACAACCATACCGAAAAGGTTTAGCATATCTTCTTTACTCAGCTCTTTCCCATGTACCTCTTTATCGATATCTCTATCTATATTTCTGACAACGGTACCCATTGACAAGGCGGAGAATGGGCTCAGCTTTCTTGACTTCAACCAAAACGTGTTCGGCTTTTTTTCAATAAACGTATCTTTATTCCCCTTTTTATCCGTAGCACCTATAATTCTCCAATCTTTAGAGTCTTTATCGTATTCCTTTTTCATTCTTTTGATTATATTTGAGACTGGAGCGATTCCGTGATAGTCTTCCTTTTCAACCTTTTCTTTTTTCATAGTCTCAAGATAACATATGAATGTAAATTTAAAAACTTAAAGGAAATTAATTATAATAAAAATTATTATTAAAACTAATTTTCCTATAATTATATGCTATTTATTTATTTATTTAGTTATAAATACATTCATAATTAATCAAAATTAGATTTATGCTACTTATATGGTCCAGAGTGAGAAGAAACATCATAAACAGATTGACGGCAATTTAAAAAAGTTTATTCAGAAATTTGAAGGATTAATAGAGAAAGAGAAGTATCAAAAAGCCTATTCCCTCTTATCCCTCCTTGAAAAAAAGGAAGATACCTTTCTGGAAGAATATAACAAAAGAAAACAGCACGGAGTGTATTATACCGACTCAATATTGGCTAGCTTTATTGTGCAAAAAACCTTACTTACCTTCCTAAATGAAAAATTAGGTTTATCCCTAAAGTCTATAGAGCATTTAAAGGGATTGAAGCCCGAAATCTGCCGTAATCTAATCGATTTATTGATGACCATTTCAGTTTGCGACCCAACATGTGGATCAGGAAACTTTCTAATCAGTACTGGAGAGATAATGTTTGAAATTATAAAAAAAGTTCAAGGAAAAAAAAAATCTCAAAATTTTAAGATCACGTTTCTTAGAAATCTCTATGGCTTTGATATCAATCCCACTGTTATCTCACTTTGTAAATTAAAGTTGATCAAATGGGTTTTTAAAGATAATGTTTTGGGTTTAAAGAATTATCAAGATATAAAACGAACTTCCACCAATAATATTCAAGTATGTAATAGTTTAATGGATTTAAACGGAAAAGGATTTGATATTATCATTGGGAACCCTCCCTACGGTAATATCCTTTCGGATGACGAGAAGAAAACCTTAAAAGAACAAGGAATTTATTATAAAGACGCCTACTGTGCTTTTATACTAAAAACCTTAGAAATATGTTCGGGATATGTGGGTTTTTTAGTCCCAAAGAGCTTCCTCTTACGGCAAAGTTATTTAACTTTTCGAAACACCTATTTATCCCAATCCAATATAGTGGAACTTTATAACATAGGCTCTAACGAGTTTAAAAACGCCACCAATGAAGTTCAAATCCTAATTTACGGGATAAAAAATGCAAAGAATAAGGGTTTAAAAGTCTATTCCTTTCCAAATAGAGAAATAATCCACTACAAGGGTCAGAGATTTGATGATTTAAGGGCGTGTTTTAATCGCAAATGCTCTACGAGTAATTTTGCTAAAAGATTCTTCTTTTACACCTTTAAAGAAGAATGCCCTGTGTGCTCCTCTCCTACTACCCCCTTAAATCGAATTAGAATCAAATGTAATAAAGAGATTTTTAACTTACTCGAACAAATTGAGAAAAGAGGAGACTTAAACTATTTAAGCATAAAAAAATTTCCCAATTTTATCAGAGGAGAGGAAGCTCAAGGCTTAAAGAGGGTTAAAGCAGTATTAAAAAATAATAATAATAATGGTTCTTGTTATTACCTGGACGCAAAATACGATTTCGACTACTTTTATTTTAAACAATCTCAGAAATTTGACCTTGAGTCGATTAATGCAGACGTGTTAAAGGGCTCATCAAAAGAGTACTATGTTGGACCTAAATTACTAATTAAACATAATAACATCTACCCAGAAGCATTATATACTAAAGAGAATACATGTTTCACCTCTTCGATTTATTCCTTGTTGCATGAACAAAGTAGCGAATTGAAATACCTATGCGCCTTGTTGAATTCAGCAGTTATCCATTTCTATTGTATTTATGCGATTAATAATCAAAATGATACAACGATAAATCTAAACCAATATATGATTCGTCACTTACCGATTATGAGTATCAACAACACCGAAAAAGAAAAAATCGCCAAATTAGTCGGGATGATCTCCCGAAGATTTGAAGAAAGTAATGGACATTTGACGGGAGATGTAAGGAATAAGATCATTACATTAAATGATCTCATATTTAATGCATATAATATTGAAACTAATCAACAAAAACTTATTCAAGACGAAGTCAAAAAACATAATCCCTTTTATAAGAAAATATATTGAAGAAAATAAAGATTATGAATTACGCAGATTTTAAAAATTCGGAATTTTTTAACTTTTTTAACCTTAGGACGGAATCTTCCAAGGAGCTTAGTTCTGGGATCATAGAATTACATCTAAAAACGGGGGGATTTCAAGAATATATTGATATTTATTTCTATCTTGATAAAAAAAGCGAGATCAAGAAAGCGAAATTACTTTCAGATAGAGAATGGATTGGAGACCCTAGTTCGATAAATCCCTTTGGGACCGATATATCGAAAAGCTTTATCGATATTGTTTTTCCAAAACACCTCACACCTGAATTCAAGAAACATTTAATTCATTATCTATTTAATTTAAGGGGTGATAACCAAGTACTCATTCCTTTACACAAGGCATTCCAAGGTTTTGAAAACGCCGCACCTGAAGTGATCGACTTTTTGGATGTGTATCGAGGTCAGAAGGAACATGTCGTAAAAACCCATCAAAAATATACCCTTACCATGCAAAATATTTATTCTGAAGGTAAAGGACGCCTCTTAATTGAAATGACTTATAAGCCAAAAGTTTTATAAATATCCTTTTCCGCTTATTTCTGCTTAAAGTAAAACCCGCAATATTTATCACCGGTTCCCAAGAATTTCTTCCTTTCCAATTGGATTTTTGGATTAAATGCTTCCAATGCGGGCTCATAAAATGGAATACACATCTTTTTACATATATCTTCGATTTTTTCGTGGCGGTCGGGGTTTCGCTGCATCGCAGCCTCATATGGACATTCCGTTATGTGCATAATTGCCTCTTTGTTTTCATTTTTAACAACCTCATACTTATATCCCTCACAGCTCCAACAGAAGGAAAGGATTTCCACTACATCTTTGAGACGATTTCTTTCTATCTCCAAGTGTCTCTTTAATCGTCGAAAAATAATTTTATAAAGCCTCTGCCAGACGATAATGTCGATCTTTAGAGCTTTTGGCCAATCTGTCTCATTTTCGACTTCAATTATCCACAACCCATCCATCGTAAAAAAATTTCTCTTAAAATAAAATAATTTATCATCTACACTTGGATTAAATGTAATTAACTCATTTGAGGGGATATACTTCTCCCCATTATAATAAAATTGAAAATCACAATATTTACCCCCCAAACCCTTATAGTGATTGCGCTTAATTTGTATATCCTGGTTGAATTCTTTGGCGACATTTTGGTAAAACGGAATGCACATATCGTTGCAAATTGCTTTAATCCTATTATGTCGTTTTGGATTCCGTTTCATTGCGGCTTCATAGGGACAGAGATGCACTTCAATTGCTCCATCTTCTCGGAGTTCAAATTCCCATCCCTCAATTGTCCAACGAAAGCACAGTATTTTGATGAAATTTTCGATGCTATTGACCTTCAAGTCTAAATAACGCTTAGTTCTACGGAGGATTGTCTTAAGCAAGCGAATCCATACCTTTAAGTCCACATTTAGCGCGCGCTCAAACCCAATCTCTTTTTCGGTTTCAATCATCCAAAGGCCGTCGAGCGTTTGAAAATGTCTCTCATAGAAAAAAAGTTCGTCTTGCTTAGAAATCTCTTTCATTATAAATTACAAAAATTTGGTTAAAAATTAAAGTTTTTGAATTATGAAGATAAACTTTTATAAATATAAACAAATAAATTGGATAACTATGGTAATGATAGAGAATTTTTTATTTGGAATCATTCTTAGTTTACTCGCTGGGCTTTCAACATCGATTGGTGGTGTCTTGGCGTTTATATTTAAAGATCCGGGCCCAAAATTTTTATCAGGAATAATGGGTTTCTCCGCTGGGGTGATGATCTTTATTTCTTTCGCAGAATTGCTCCAAGAAGCCATCGCGTTATTTGAAATATTTGTCGGTTCTCTTTTCTTCTTCCTGGGGATGGGGATTATGTTCTTAATTGACATTTTAGTATCGCATAAGTACCATTTCCAAGAGGATTATTTTAAAGAAGAATGCACTATTGATGATCGGTTGACGAGAGCCTCTATATTCGTGTTTTTGGGGGTTTTCATTCACAACATTCCCGAGGGCTTGGCAACAATGGTCGGAGCCTTGGAAAATATCCAATTAGGAATTATTTTAGCGTTTGCCATTGCCCTCCATAATATTCCAGAGGGCATCGCAGTGGCAATTCCAACATGTGCATCTTTAGAAGATGAGAAAAAAGGCTTTTTTTGGGCATTCTTATCTGGGATGAGTGAGCCAGTAGGCGCAATCGTGTTCGGCTTGATTTTTATCCCGTTTATCAATGAATATGTTCTCACAGCTCTCTTAGCCGTGGTGGCGGGGATAATGGTCTATGTTTCTGTCGATGAGCTACTTCCCATATCTCAGTGCTTCGGAAATGAGAAAATGTCCATGATCGGCTTAGTTTCCGGAATGTTTGTAATGGCGTTGAGTCTAGCTTTTCTCTAAACCTTTCTTTCTTTTTTCCTATTTTATTAAGATCTAATGATTAATTCTTAATTCAGATCAAATAAGCGTTTCGCATTTTCATAAAAGATGTTTTCATAGAAATTACGAGATAAATTAAAATCCAGTAGACCTTGTGTTGAATTTTCATATTTGTACGGGATATTTGGAAAATCGCTTCCAAACAAAATTCTATCTTGAAACGAAATTAATTCGTCCATTGAAGGCTGCTTTACCTTCCGTTCTGGGAAGATATTATCCTTTATAAAGACCATAGCAGTATCCAGGTAGAGGTTTTCATATTGATCTAATATTGTGAAGAATTTCTCATATTCGAAGGCCCCCAAGTGAGCGACAATTACCTTAATATTGGGGTATTTTTCAATGAATTTCACAAAATATTTAAATCCCACATATTCATTTCGGTAAGGAGCCGTTCCTGCATGAATATAATACCACTTTCCCCTATCAATTATTAATTTATAAATAGGGTCCATTTGTTCATCATTCACCGAAAAGTTTTGTACCAGAGGTTGTGTTTTTATTCCGAGAAAATCGTGTATATCAAATAATTCTCGTATATATATCTCCCGATTCTCATCACCGGGCCATACAGTACCAAATGGAATTGCGTTATTAACTTCCTTACAAAAATCTATGGTCCACTTATTAATATATTCCGCAACACCTTTTTTGTGGGCATAATTAAGGGTTGTGAATGCTTTTACATTTTTTGCTTTTAGAAACTGGACGAGCTCCTTATTAGGTAATTTGTAATTGATAGGCCACCCTCTTATATTCCCGTTTTCGTCCGGTCTTTCGAAAAACTTCCAAATCGCCTTAAATAGAGTGGGCGGAAAAAAATGGACGTGAGAGTCGATATATATGAAATCATCGTGATTATACCGCATTAAACTGAAGAAGATTTGATTTCTATAAACTCTTATGAAATTCAATTATCCTTTTTGAATTGTTATAACCTTTACTATCTATCCTCATCTTTCACAATAGTCCCTCCAGCTCTTCGGTCTGCTTTTTTTTTAAACTTTAATTGAAAACCCGGGGTATAATTCATATATTTCGGGATGGGATACCTTAATCCCGCTTTATGGGTTGCTTCGACTCCCTCTAATACAGTTTCTAATTTAGTTTCGGGGATTGAAAATAATACCTCATTATCGTCGGCTCCGCCCCATATTCGGTCTCCGTTGCCCAGAATGATCAATTGAGGTTCTTCGGTTTGGATTGGTTTAATTACGCCCTCGTGGCAAGACCCCATTCTTCCGGCAGCACTAAAATTCATAATGCCCCCTTTCATATAAAGATATCCCTGGATAAATCGCATTGCTTGGGCGGGATTACAGTATACTTGTATAACATCGGGAATAACTTTTGTTCTGGTTAAGGGAGAGATTACCAAGCCCTTATAATTGTCAGGAAGAAAATATAGGTTTTCATCTAGTTTCTCCGCGGTCTCTAAATCTTTTGAATAAAGACCAATATTAAATTGATGGCCCCATTTAGCTGTATCTTCCGTGATTCTATCCCATCTATATATAATCCGCGCTAACTTGCAAACTATATCCTCCTCTATAAGACCTATTGTCCAGCCGTAGGAACGAGCCATGCGAAAATTTTGGCAGATGAAATTTTTCAATTCTAAATCTTTCCTTGGCTTTCTAGCTTTAGGGGGGATTTCTGATTCATTTTCAATTAATTTTACCGCAAGGGGGAAGGTCGCGGGCCGTATATAGGACTCTATCTTTTTTCCGTACTCCTTATATGTCTCTAACTCATTCATTGTTGATCAGTTGTAGTTTGATCTCGTGCTGTAATACTAACAAAAAATATGGAATCGATAATAAATTACTCGCTTATTAGGAGTTTAGAAGGTTGTCTAAAATATCTTGAGCCCAGTATGTTATTAGATGCTTGAAGAATAAGAATAAAAAAAGAAAAAAATAGAAATTACTCGTTTCGAACAAGATTCTTAAGTTCAGTTTTCAAGAGGTCCCTAATCGCAACTCGAATCGCCTCAGAACGGTTTGGATAGTAGTTGCTCTCTACTAATTCTTCAATTCCTTTGATATACTGCTCGGGTACATGACAAGTAATGAGTTTTATAGTTCGACACCCGTGTGTTTTTATATTATTAGTTTGTTAATATTAATATTTGGTTCTTACTCTATTAATTAATATATTATGTCAGTATTACTCTAACTATAAACTTGGACAAAGTGTCCCAACCCGTCGTTAGAGGAAACGGGTGTATTATTCGAGATATGTCAAGATGACATAAGCTCCGCGTGGGGCGAGGCTTCGATAATTTTCGGGTGGAGCACTTTAAACTGGACGTTCCAGCTTTTTAGGTATTCCCTAATGATCTGAAGCCCAAGTCGAGCTAAACGGTCGTTATAATTGACCACTGGCAGCTCAAACTTCCCAGATGCCGCATCCCGGAGCAATTTCAAGAGCCCCTTCCGTTTATCATTGAGCCCCGAACCTACATCGGCATAGCATTTATAGAGCCTATAGCCTTTTTCCTGAGTATGTTGTTCGAGTGCGGTCAGTTGTCGTGCTAAATCCCCCGATTTCTTTTGCCGCAAACTGGAAACCCTTCCATATACCGCACATCTGATGTTCTGATCTCTTCGGCGGTGAGGTCGGATATATTCCAAAATGCGGCTCCTCTTATAGCGCCGATGGTTTCCCTTTGTCCTGAAGTCGGAGGGAAAGATTCCCTGAGCGTCCCATCGCCGTAATGTTTTTGTACACACCACTATAAGCCGGGTTGCGTGTCCAATTGAACAGAAAAGACCTTCCATATGGAAAAGTCGAACAAAAGCTTAAAAAAGCCCACATTTTTTTCGTAATGTCCAAGTTTTTCCCAATTTTTGGGAACTAGTCA
>CAZDJH010000019.1:0-8323 GCA_964505645.1 uncultured archaeon
AATAAAAAAAGGCCTTGATTTTCACTTAATCGTTAATGAGTGTAAATAAGAGTAAATAAAAAAATTCTTCCAGCAAGCAATTCAATAAAAAATGAATATTAAAAAAATTTAGGAATGGATTGGATAAGTATCAGAAAATTTCCCAGAAAATATGAATTTATTGGATATAGTGGTAAGAAATGAATCGAAACCCTTAAACAAACCCATTAACGCAGCAGTATTCTTTCATCCACCGAATATCTTTAATCTCCTTTCTTTAAAAGATTAATGCCTTTATGAAATTATTCTTTTAAAGATTTTATAAGCCAAAAGGAAGAATAAAATCATAAATAAGAATAAAATTCCAATGGAAACCAGAAGGTTGATAATATTGAAAGGACCTAAAAACGCTTGTTCAAATAAACGCATTGAATATGTAAGCGGCAAAAAATACGATACCACTTGAATAAATATCGGTAGGTCCCTTAAAGGTAGAAAAACTCCACAGATAAAGACCATAAAAATTCGAATTACTGTAGCTGGAGGCATAGCTTGAGGAATTTCCCTGAAAGGAGTCGCTAAAAAAACACCAAAGGCGGAAGCCATTAGAGAAGAAAATATTATCGCTATGATGTATATCATAACGTTAAGCGTTATAGAAAAATATAGTGAAAAACAAATTATCGTTAAAGAATAAAATAACGATAAAATTAATCCAAAAAAACACCCTGCTAAAACTTTTCCGAATAATATCGTTGATAATCTAGTGGGAGTAGTTAGAACCATTTTTACAGTTCCTGATTGCCTTTCAAGAGGTATAGATACCGCATGGATTGCTCCGGCTCCAAAAAATATTCCTATAGAAATTAGTCCCGGAATTGTGTCCGCAAGATATGTTTCTCTCCCCGCAGCAAATGCCAAATATAGTACAACGGGTAATAATATCCCAAACACCAAATTGGGACCCTTCAAAAAGTACAGCTTGAGATCTTTTTGAGAGATGAAATAACACTTCTTAATTTCTTTTATCAATTCTCTTCTCATTTAAAGTACCTCACTTTTAACTGCGATTGCTCTAATATTATCGTACGAGAAAAGTATTCTCACTATATTTATTTTTACATCAATTCTGCTTTAATTAGTTGTATTTATTTGATCTATTATTTTAACAAATGCTTCTTCTAAAGTTGGCTTTTTTGTATCGATTGATGAGATCGTTATTTTATTTCTCTGAATAAACTGAAATAAAGCAGGTAAGACCAATTGATCATTGACTAATACATACAAACTATTTCCCTCGGATTTTATAGTCTCAATTTTTCTAAATTTGGTAATTTCTTCATTTACAACTCCATATGAATCGGATGGTACATTTAATTCTAATTCAATTAATAATTCTTTTTGCAAAGCTTGTCTTAATCTTTCTGGAGTTCCGATAGTAATCACTTGTCCTTCGTCAAGAATAGCGACTCTATCACAAAGTTGGCTCGCCTCTTCCATATTATGAGTTGTGAGAAAAATTGTTACCCCTCTTTTGTTTAATTTGATGATCTTGTTGCGAATTTGCCTTGAGCTTTGAACATCTAATCCGGTAGTGGGTTCGTCTAAAAATAATAAATTAGGTTCATGAACTAATGCTATAGTCATTGCTAATAATTTTCTCATGCCTCCAGAATATGTCCTAACATTATCATTCCGCCTCTCATAGAGATTAAATTCTTTTAGTAGTGATCTTCCCTTCACCCTCCGTTCTTTCTTATCCAAACTGTGCATTTTGCCCTTAAAAATAATATTATCCCAGGCGCTCATTTCATTAAACACGAACGGCTCTTGGGGGACTATCCCGATTAACTTTTTAACTTTGACTGGTTCTTTTGTTATGTCATAGCCAAATACTTTCGCTATACCTGAGGTGGCTTGGGTAATCCCTGTAAAAATATTTGTCGTCGTTGTTTTCCCCGCCCCATTTGGACCCAAATATCCAAAAACTTCTCCACTCGCTACATTAAACGAAATATTATCAAGGGCCAACAGAGATCCATAATTCTTTATTAAACCTTCAGCAACCAACGCGTTTTCAGCGTCTGGATTCTGTTTTTCTGTCTTTGTATACGACATATTATTATTTTTAGTTTAACTTTTGCAAATTATAAAATTTGATTTCTTAAATAAATTCTCATATCCTTTCATCTTTCATTTCCTCTGCCAACTTTGCAATCAAAACCCAAATTCCATAGTATATCTTTTACCACGGTAAATCGAATATCTTGCAATTCCGTGAGACGAAGCTTGAAAAATTTCATCAGGTTTTTGTATAAAGATACTATATGTTTTGGAAAAAAGAAGTATAATGAGTTAAGGAAGTTGTTAAAAAAGTTTGAATATATCATCCTATGCGTGGAGGAATATCAAGCTTCTGACATCGATGAAAAGGTCTCAGAATTAACAAATGCACGGATATTGGACCAATATAATTTTCCGACTTGGTACCCAAATGGCCTTCCCGGAGATATAGTACACAATTACTATATAAAGGAGGATGCTCAAAAATGTGTAAATATGCTCGCAAAGTGGTTTCCTTAGTTGGAGCAATGTTAGAGACGATCTGATTAGGTTTATTCACCAAAATGATTCTATATAGGATTTTTAGTCGTGATTTAATTTCTCTTTCAACCGTTTAATTAACTTGTCTTTCTCTTCCAATTTTTTATCTATCTCTTCCAATTTTTTGTCTTTTTCTTCCAATTTTTCGTGTTGCTCCTCTACCTTCGCCTTTAATAACCGGTTTTTACGTTCCAAGTCGTCCACCTTGATCATGTTTTCTACTCCTAAAAGCTCTTCCTTCTCCTCATCGACCCCGCTCTTTTTCATTACCTTTTTTGTAAAGTCTTCCGTACCCATCTTTATCTCCCTCACCAACTCATCCAAAGGGGTGGTTTGTGCTTTTTTTGATAATTTAATTATAACTAAGTAATAAATGCAAACGTTCGCTTTTAATTCTTTGCTTTTATCCTTTAACGCGCGCCTCAAAAAGAAGCAATAAAAAAGAAAATCGCTAAGAGAAAATATCTTACCCAGCTTCTTTAACACCCGTCTTAAGTACTTCAATTGGCTGGTGCGGAGTTTTAATTCCAAGATTTTGAACCTTTTTTTGGACTCCTCTGAAGGAATTTTTAAATCATAGTATTTCCCTCCCTTTTTTCTAAACTGCTTATTGAATTCGCCATCTCCTCGATAGAAGGTGTTATTGATGAAATTTAGTACGAGATCGTGTTGAGTGGCATAACTTTTAGCGTGGAGGCGGGTTATTTCGTTCGCCAGACTGCGGATATCTCGGGACCAAAAGGCGTGAATTCGGAAGTGCTCAAAATCATTTATAAGATGCATTATATACTATAATAAGTAGGAATCTATAAAAACCATGCAAGATTTCCGTTATACCTTGATAAACTAATTAAATTATTTGCATCATGATCCGCTCTTTAAGGATTGGTTCCGTAGAATCTTTCTTGAATATCATTTAAATTAACACCATCCTTATCTCCACCATTCAGGGTGTTCGGATCGAGGTTATGAAAATGTTCTTCATCGTAATCGTAAATATTATCTCCGTCGCTATCCTTTGGTGCTGAAGTAGATAATGAAGAATGAGTTTTTCAAATCCATCTAAAATACCATCGTTATCTGTATCGTTTGAAGATGGGTCCGAAGTGAAATTAAGAATCTCCTCTCCGTCCAACAGAAAATCTCCGTCTGTGTCGGGACATTTTGGATCGGTGTTATATTTTGAAACTTCTTGATAATCATTAAGGCCATCACCGTCGGCATCGTTCGAGTTAGGATCCGTGTTATATATTCTAACTTCTTCGGAATCCAATAAGCCATCTCCATCGGTATCTATTAGGCTCCAATTTGTATCGACAATTCTTACCTCTATAAAGTCCGAAAGCCTATCAAAATCGCTAGCATATAATTCCGGATTGGTTCCTATATTAAACTCCTCGGTATCGCTAAGAAAATCGCCATCGCTGTCATTTATTACGTTAGAGCCCGAGATCTTCAAGGGGGGGAAGAGTCTGAACAAAAATTTATCATCGCAAATAAATTCAAGTTAAATCAATGTGATATTTATATCGTAAGGTATGAATAACGTTTATTAGATTTCAGTTCCTTTTCATATAGAGGTATTATGTCTGAAAAACCCGAACCTAGCGTCTTTGACCCGGACCAACGAATAGAACAATTCGTGATGTCGATTTCTGCCCGTCAAAAAGAAAATACGTGGACCCAACTTTTTACCATATACGGGCTCAATGTGGCGCTCCTATTAGTCATCATTTTTGTGTTTTATCAGTTGAACCTTTTTATGGTCATTGACGTGGTAACGTTAGGGCTCGTCAATGAAACCTTTGTTGCGACGTCAATTTTGTTGGTTATCGTAATTTGGTTGGGGGTAATTAGATATTGCGATCATGACTGGAACGACATAGGGGTCAACGGAGCAAGCATGAAAATAGGTTATATAACGGCATTTATTATCTGGGTTCTCATTAATATGTTTCAATTAATAATTGGACTAATTGTCAACGGCAAGGTTCTGCTTAACCCCTCATGGGGTGAAGACGGGTTCACAGTTATGATTGGATATCTATTAAGCCAGGTATTTGGGGTTGCTATCCAAGAGGAATTACTTTTTCGTGGCTATTTGTTTCCGCAACTCACCAAGAAAATGAGTCGGAAATATCCTGAAAATTCCACATTGGCTATCTTCTTAGGGATTATCCTTGCGAATACCCTCTTTTCTTTAATGCACCTTCCAATTAGAATTTATGCGGGAAATGATATCTTTAGTATCTTTTTTGATTTATTTGTCCTGTTAGGACTCGGGGTTCTGTTTACATTCATATATATCTTGACCGAAAACATATGGATAGCAATTGGGGTTCATGCATTAGGAAATGCCACAACCCTTATCTTTTCGCAGGTAATTTCTGCTGATATTATCCTCTATGTAATAATCCTAATTCTCTGCATAATATGGCCCCAAATCGAGGAAAAAGTTGTGCAGCGCTTTAAGTAGGAATTACCCGCTCCCTTTATTTCGTATCCTATACCCTATCATTTGGTATCCTATAAGCTATTTAAAACCGAAAATATTTATAATATATATGAGAATACTCTATATCGATATCGATACGTTGCGGGCAGATCACTTGGGTTGTTATGGCTATCATCGTGACACGAGCCCCAATGCTGATAAAATTGCGGAAGAGGGAACAATTTTCACCGAAGCCTACACATCAGATGCTCCGTGTCTGCCCTCGCGTGCTTCTCTATTCACCGGGAAATTTGGGATTCATAATGGAATCGTGGGACACGGCGGAACTGCTGCTGACTTGCGAATAATGGGGAAAGAGCGGGGTTTTATCGATCAGCGAATCATGAACGAGTTTTGGGTTCATAAATTACGTCAAGCGGGATTTTATACCGTATCGGTTTCTCCTTATGCAGAACGCCATGGAGCGCATTGGTTTTATGCGGGTTGGAATGAGATGTTTAACCCAGGTAAGCAAGGACATGAAATCGCGGATGATGTTTACTTTTATGCGGAAAAATGGTTAAATGGGCACGCCCACGAGGACAATTGGATGCTCCATGTGAACTTCTGGGATCCCCATACCCCCTACCGAACTCCAGAATCCTTTGGAGAGCCCTTTAAGGATGATCCACCCCCTTCTTGGCTCACCCAAGAGATAATCGATGAGCACAGAAAAAGTTATGGCCCTCATTCAGCAAGGGAAATTCACGGTTTTAAATCACATAGAAGCTTTAAAAGAGCCTTCCCTCGGATTAAAATAACGGAAATGAGATCCGTCGATGACTTTAAATCATGGATAGACGGCTACGATACGGGTATTCGGTATGCGGATCATTATGTGGGGGAATTAGTCCAATTATTAAAGGATAAAGGTATTTATGATGACACTCTCATTATGATAAGCGCGGATCACGGAGAAAATCAAGGCGAACTTAATGTTTACGGGGATCATTGTACTGCAGATCATTTTACTAACCGAGTTCCTCTTATCGTTAGATGGCCCGATAAGGAATGGAGTAAGAAATACGACACTTTTATCTATACAAATGATATGGCTGCCACAGTTTTAGATGGCATGGGGGCAACCATACCGGGAGCATGGGATGGAGAAAGCTTTTATGAAGAGATAGAGAGCGGCGAGCCTTTTGGCAGGGATTTTTTAGTCATCAGCCAGAATGCATGGAGCTGTCAGCGTTCAGTACGATTTGATCACTGGCTCTTGATTAGGACCTACCACACGGGCCTAAAAAACTTCCCGGAATATATGCTATTTGATTACGAAGGCGATTATCATATGCTCAATAATGTAGCCGATAAATATCCCGAGGTTAGGAATAAAGGGATCACGTTGCTGGAGAAGTGGCATAAGGACATGATGGAAATTTCCGATTCGAGGGTAGACCCGATGTGGACCGTTATACGCGAAGGAGGCCCCTCCCATACCAGGGGAGGGCTCGAGAAATATCTGAGGCGCTTGAAACGGACCGGAAGGGAGGATATTATTGACATAATACGGGAAAGAAACGAAAAATATGAAGCTTAAATACTATACTTTAAAATTCTTACAAGAGTCAATTTTAGCTTTTTAAACATCAAAAAAAAAAGATTAGGAAAGGTTGACCTTCCCTTTTTTCCAATACGAGATTACCAAACTAACAACCGATACTCCCGCTAATGCTATAGCGAACATAGGCGAGAAGCCGGAAATCCCTCCATCGGAAATGATTTCATCGAGATTTAAGGTCATGGTAGGATCATAGAAAATCCGTTCGGTTGACCAGTTCACGGCTCGGAACTCGCTGATAAAATCTACCTCGTATTAATAAGGATTTAAATACAGGTTACAATTACTTGTCTAAAACCGTTACTTCATTCTATTACCTCTTCTAAATAGTATGCATTTAATCCACTATGTCGGCAAATCTGTGTTAGCAGAAAGTCTGTTGTTAGGAGTAAATTCTTCTCATTGAGGCTTTTCATTAACGCAATATCCGTAAATCCGAACTCTCTATATTTCTTTTCCTTTATTATTTTATCCTTCTGAATATAATATTCAATAAGGTTCTTAAGGTGAGGATCTTCCAATATTTCCAACCAGTGCCTTATTTGAGAATCAGAGTTCTTTGCGTCTCTTCTCAATAACGAATACGTTTCAGCTAATACTTGAGGGACTATTATGAGGTTTCTTTCCTTGAATAACTCACTAAATTGAATTAGTCGATTTTTTTTTCCCCCATTTAAGGTATCATGATAAGACTTAACAATTAGGCTAAAATACTCCAATAAAACCCCCGTATCTACAACAATATTATTCCTGATTAATCTTTTCAATATCTACTATTTCCCCATTTTCCTTATTAACTTTAATTTTGAATTGAACGCGGTTTTTGTTATAAAGTCCCGAGATAAACTCAACAAATAATAAATAAAGCTCATCGGTCTCCTCCGTTTTAAGGGGCGTAAAATCTAAATAATCAATAAGGGGTCTACCGCTAAGCTTTATGTCCAATCCTTTCATTTTGGCAATAAATTCTTTAGCAGCTATTAAGGCATTTTCTAAGGTTATCATATTAAGATATAATAATTACAAAAATTTCAAATTTTCTTTTTATTTTTTCTAGGGGGTAAACGATAGTTGCTAAAAATCTGGACCAATCTGGAGGGTATTATAATCTTACGTATTGAAATCTTTATTACGTAAGGGCAGAAGCACTTCCTACAATGAATTACACGTTGATTGTCCACGAATATCGGGATTTCTGGAGTTTATTCTTCTCTATTAATCGATTAATGTACGCCTTGTATTGTTGGCCTAATCCCTTATCATACAACAAAATACCATCAGAAAGGGCCTCAAGGGCGGTTATGTGAAATGTCGTGACCATTTTTTCAAACGCTGCCGAACTATATACAAAAAAGTCGATTCCTCCGTTTGAAATATCATACATCTTTTTTAACCGCTCAAAATGGTTACCCTTAATGGAGTCGCTCACGATTAGTAAATCAATATCGCTTCGATAATTAAAATCGCCCGTAGCACTCGAGCCAAAAAGGATTTTAAATTGAGCAGAATGATTACAATAAAAGTTTTGTAAGAATTGAATTAACTTATCCTTCTTCGGATGGCCCTTCAATAGCTCTTCAATCTGGCTGGACTCTTTTTTCAGCATACTCAAAATTGATCCTACAAAATTAGGCCAATAAATAAGATAAAAATAAGAGGAAAAATAATTAGGTTTTTTCTAA
>CAZDJH010000019.1:8333-19743 GCA_964505645.1 uncultured archaeon
TCTCGGATCGCCTTTCCGCTCCTAAAGGGGATATCGTCCACTGATTCGCCAGCTTGATATTGAAAGGTTTCTTGAAATTGCTCATTGAGCGATTGAAAGATCAAAGATAAGGGTAAACTCATGGGACAACTGTTCGCACATTTCCCGCACTCTACACATCTATCCGCAACGTGGGCTATTCTTGTTAATTGATAGCTGATATTGTCGATTTGTTTGTCCTTTCGCTTTTTTTGCAATATACAATCTACACAGTAACATACTGGACATGCACGGATACACATACCGCACATAGTACACTTCTTCAGTTGCTTAACTTTTTCCGCTTGCGATAACTGTTCCCACTCTTCAAGGTCTTTTTGTCGTTTTTCCTTCGCGTTAGAAATGAGTTCTTCCATCTGTTGTTTATGACTATCCTTGACCTTATCGGGTAGCGATTTTGTTTTAATTCTTGACTTTTCAACAACATCATTCCCTTTCTCGGAATTTGCCTTTAAGATAAACTCTTTAGAATCCAAGGGGAGTCCGATGTCAGAAACGGTAAGATCTGCGATGTTTGGACTTTTCCTGACGCATCTAGAGCAGTTTTCCGAAACTTCAAAATCCATCTCCTTGGTGCTTCCATCTTTCAGTATAAATACCAACCCTTTATCAGTCACTTTTTCATTTACTATTTTGGATGTATCGAGGTCCTTCACTTTTCTGAGTTGTCTGGAAACTTTTAAGACTAACCCTCGCTCTTCCATACTAATGATAAATAGATTATCCAGATCTATTTGGCGAATTTTTGCTAGCTCTATAATCGCTCTTGTATCGCAAGGCCGAGCTATCACGGCAGTCTTTTTATTCTTTCCATCTTCCATCTGTTGGAGTGATTTTGACGCGGAATCCGTTCTTGCAAATCCATATGCAATCAAATTAGAGAGCGGGAATTTTTTAATTTCATCAGATTTCTTCCAAATCTTTGGAGAAATACTGAATCTATCTTCTTCTCCCGTTTTTCGGCTTACTTTCACCTCTGCCCCGATAATTTGATCTACGATACCTTCCTTCAATAAGGTCCTTAATAATTCAGGAAAATCCTGATCTGAAATGAGATATTCTGCTTGTACCTCCATTTCTTCCACATTCGTATTTGTATTTTTTTACTTTATTTATTTTAAAAATCTTTCACTAATTAAAACTTCATTTGTACTTAATGTAATAAAAATTGTATGCTCATTAATGGCGCAAACCATTCTCTTCAATGGGATTCTAAGATTTTTAACCCCATATCATTAGCGAACATATTTATTATTTATAAGGAGCCTTCCTTTAAGGGACTGGGTCCCATCTTCGTGATTTGCTCGTGAAATTCCGTGGCGATCCTTTGGAACTTTTGCCCTTCTGCAGAACTGCAAAATTCCATTCTGAGTCGTTCAGGTTCTAATCCGATTGATACCATTACTTCCTTGAGATATTCGGTCAGTCTATATGCAAAATAATTGCCCGACTCGTAATCACACTCTTCTGGGTATCAACCTGCTATTAGAACAGCATCTGTACCCCTTCCAAATGCCCTCATTACGAGATCTGCCCCAATTCGACCTGTACATGGTACCAATACAGTCCTTAGAGACGCTGGATACTGGGAACGTATTGTGCCAGCCATATCCGCAGCCCCATAACCTCACTTTCTACAGAGAAATGCGATAATCTTTATATCATTTTCTGACATCGTGTTAACCTCTTTAATCTGTTGTTGGTAATAATTCATCTAGATACGCCATATACTGGTCATCTTTGTAATGCCTTAATTCGATGGCCTTTGATGGACATACTGACTCACAAATTCCACATCCTCGACAACTAATAAGATCGACTTCAATTAGACCCTCCTGATTGACGGAAATGGCTCCGTAAGGGCATGCCTCGATGCATTTAAAACATTTTGCACACCGTTCATCAAGTGGTTGGGCTCGAATGAGTTCAATGGTGAATTGCTCGTGATGCATGGGAATGCTTGCCGTCGACGCTGCTCCTTTTGCCTGACTTACCGTCAAATCTATAGACTTTTGTCCTTGACATGAGCCTGCAATGTATATCCCGTGAACTTTCGTGTTAATCGGGTCGAGTCGTGCATGGGCTTCTTTTAGAAATCCATCGGGTGTTTTTTCTATATTCATAACCTTTGCAATTTCATTCGTTCCTTGCGATGGTAATGAGGCAGACGATAAGACAATTAAATCGAATTCTTTCTCGATGATGGTGTCAGAGCCGACCGGTTCTAATTGTACGGTAATGTTTTTCGTTTCTGGGTCTTCATCCATTTTTCCAACTAGCCCCTTTACGAATAAAATTCCCGCATTTCGGGCACGCCGGTAGTACTCTTCGTACATTTTACCCCCGCACCTCATATCTATATAGCATACGACAAGTTCCGCATCAGGATACTCCGATTTAATGAGTTTGGAATTTTTTACGGAGAGATTGCAACACACTACACTGCAATATGCATTTGTCCTTTCATCTCTTGACCCGACGCAATTAATAAATAGAACACGTTCGGGGTGCTTTCGGTCCGATGGGCGCTTTAAATGCCCCATTGTAGGTCCGTTAGGCGCAAGAATACGCTCTAATTGGACTTGCGTGATCACATTCTCAAACTTTCCATATCCATAATCATCTCCTTCATAAAGGTCCCAGCCAGTCGCCACTATAATCGTTCCCACATCTAATTCTATGATTTCATCTTGCTGACTGAAATCAATAGCTTCATTATCACAAGCATCTACACATGCAAAACATTCCACGCATGAATTACGCTCGATGTCTGATATGGCGGGAACTGCTTGAGCAAAGGCAATATCGATACATTTCCTTGCGGATAGGTTTTCATCAAAATAGTTTGGCACATAAATCGGGCAGACATCAGTACATGAGCCGCAACCAGTACAAAGGGATTCATCCACATATCGCGCTTTACGCTTTACTTTGACCTTAAAATTGCCGATAAATCCATCCACATCAACAACTTCGCTATATGATAAGATTTCCACATTTGGATGGCGATCGATTTCCAGCATTTTAGGTCCTAAAATTCATATTGAGCAATCGTCCGTAGGAAATGTTCGGTCGAGTTGCGCCATACGTCCGCCGATCGTGGTTTTTTTCTCCACAAGATACACCTGATATCCTTCATCACCTAAATCCGTTGCTGCACTGATCCCTCCAATTCCGCCACCGATAATTAATGCCGTCGGTTTTACCTGAACCGTTTTTGTGGGGATATCTTCTAAGTATCGAGACCGTGCTATACCTGCTTTCACTAAATCGATTGCTTTCTGTGTTGCTTTCACTCGATCCTCGGGACTCTGATGCACATAGGAACATTGTTCCCTGATATTGACAAATTCGAGATATCGAGGTGGTAGTCCAGCCTCCTCCAATATTGCGAGAAATACAGGTTCATGAGTTAACGGCGTACATGCCGCAACAACTATCCTTTCAAATCCCTTTTCCTCGATCTGTTCCTTTATATATTCGGCGCCACCAGAAGTACACAGGTTTAAGTATTCAAATGCATAAACATTTTCTAGTTTATCGATTTCCTCAACGATCTTGGGGACATCAATGATCCCAGCAATATTAACTCCTCACCTGCAAATATAAGCTCCTACATTATGTTTTCCGTTGGTCTGTTCTTCAGACATTTTTTTCACCTTTTTGGTTAAGACAACCTCCAGTTTTTTTGAGATTGATTGATTAGTTTTAATTTTAATTTTTTATGTTATTAGTATTATGTTGTATTTTTTAAAATAAATAAAGATTTAAAACTTTAATTTTATATGCTGATAATAAGTTAAATTCTAAGAGAAAAAGAAAATTAGAACCATAAAATATGGAGAATAAAAAGAAAATTCCAAAATATTCTGGACCAAAAAGAACTAATAATAAACGTTTAATGACCAAACAAGAAATCAAAGAACGTTTTGACAAGGAAACGGCGTCTATATATAGTCAAAGTACTGCAGCGTGGATTCCGGAGTATAAAAACGCAATGCAACTGTTAGTAACAACTTTAATGTACCGTTGTCCAAAGGAATCAAAATTTATTGATCTCGGAGCGGGTAACGGTAATGTAGTTTTACGTGTTTTGGAAAATATTTCAGATTGTCACATAATTCTTGTTGATTTTTCAGAAAACATGGTAAAAGAGGCGCATAATGTACTATCTGATTTTCCAAACCAATATTCAATTCGAATTGCTGATTTCAATGAAATGGAGTTTCCATCAATGAGTTTCGATGGCATTTTTTCCACTTTCTCTATTCATCATACCCGTGGTTTAAAGGCTTATGAAAATCTTTATCAAAGGATATTTTCATGGCTCAAACCAGATGGCATTTTCGTATGTTGCGATGTTGTGGAAGGCGATTCCCCAACTTTCACAAAAATAAATGAAAAAGGCTGGATCGAGTTTTTAAAGCGACATAATTTCACCCAAGAGCAAGTCAGTCAAATAATTTCTAACTATCATAGGAAAGGCTCCCCTATCTCTCTTAGAAATAATATCTATTGTTTAGAACGGGCTGGATTTCGAACCATCGAAGTTTTATGGAAATGGTATAATTTTGCTCTTTATACATCTATAAAATAAGAAATAATACTTATGCAGTATTCCTAATGTAACAATTTATCTTCAGTTTGGGATAAAATCTTACCATCTGATGCCATGCGCTCCGCTCTAACTGAAAATGATTTACCATCCGTGGCTATGGTGGGCGATAGATAGGGTAATTTTTATAAAATAAATGCGCCCGCATCAATTTTTTTAGTCTTATCTTTAGATTAATAAATTTTATATGTTTAAGATAGGAAAATAACTCGAACATAAAGAAATGGGAATATGTTCCCATCCATAGTTAAGACAAGGTTTAAATGGAACTACTGACTTAATAGATTAATTATCAACTTGTTGATCATCATGAAAAAGAATAATGTATATTATATACGGATTGTTGATTTTGTACGAATCAATTCTTCGTATCATCATTTCCCTACAATGATGATTAATATGTTATTGTAATAGTGCATTGAATTTCGCTCACCACAGTAGCTACTTATCCTCTGAACTCTGCTCTCTTTTCTTCTTATCCTGCAGATTTCCTTGCGCCTCTTTAACTCTCTCTAATCTTTTAGAAATTCAATATATCTTCTTCAATTTATAAAATCAATTAGTCGGTTTATCAGAAAAAAAAATCAACAAATAAAGATGATAAAATATGAAAAACCTAAATCCCGAACAATCAGCTCAATGGACGTGGAATATTCGAAAAATATATCTATTTCATTTCTTGATCAATTTTCATCTCATAAGCGGGGTATTAATTCCTTTCTTTACAACATGGGGTCGATTGAGCTTTTTCCAATTAATGTGCTTAGAAAGCTATTTCACGGTAATGATATTGCTATTTGAAATTCCTTGCGGCGCAATTTCAGATTATATTAGCCGAAGATTTTCGATATTTCTTGCGGGACTCGCAAACGCAATAGCGGTGGTAATCTATGCGAGCTACCCTCATATTTTATTATTTGCACTTGGAGAGACCTTATGGGCATTTTCGGCTGCGTTAATTTCCGGCACCGACCAAGCGCTTATTTATGATTCACTAAAGAAGATGGAAAAGAAAAACCAGATTAACAGCAAAATGGCTACCCTCCAGTCAGCGCTCTTGGCGGGAATTGCTATCTCTGCCCCCATAGGTTCTATGCTTGGGCACCTTATCTCGCTTCCATTTGTGATGTTTATCATGGTTATTCCATTCTCACTAGCGACCTTCGTGGCCTTAACTTTAAAGGAGCCCAATAAAACGCTTATTAAAACGCAGCCGAAAAGGTACAGTGAAGTAATTAGTTCAGGATTTAAGGAACTAACACAGAAAAAGGAGTTACGGATATTAGGGTTTGAATATTTATCCGTTGAAATAGTTGCCTTTTTTCTATTCTGGATGTATCAACCTTATTTGGAGCAGCTTCAAATAAATTTGGCATATTATGGGTTTGTAGCTTCAGCGATGACGGTATCTCAATTAATTCTGACGAAATTGGCACCAAAATTAGATCTAATGAGTAAAAATAAAAAATTGCTGATTCAATTCTATACATTCATACCGGGAATTGCGTTCGTTTTGATGGCATTAATTCAAATCCCTCTTATCAGTGTGTTCTTAGTCTTAATTGTGGTGGGGTTTGGATTTTCACGTAGAATCTTTTTCATTGAAGCAATTAATACACGGATAGGATCGGATGAGAGGGCAACGGTACTCAGCACCATAAATATGTTTAGTAGTCTAGTGAGAGCGATCTTTTATCCCTTCGTAGGCTATTTCGTAATGTGGAGCCTTAATTGTACCTTTATAATCCTTGGAATTATAATAATTCTCGATGCGGTGGCTTTTGTAAGGATAAAAAATGAATATTTTGAATTTAATTAACCAAGCTTCCTTCCAAAGCTAAACCTACCATCCTTTACCCTTTTATTTTTTCTCGCACTTTTTCCAATTCTTTTTCCTCTGCTTGTTCCTTTGGGATTTCCAGCTTTATTAATCGGTCCCCTTGCGTCCGTGGAATGATATGCACATGTGCATGCTTAATCATTTGTCCAGCAGCGCTATAATTATTCATTACGATGTTATATCCGTCTATGTTCAAATTCCCATAAATTAAATTTGCAGTCTCCCTTACAGTTTGAAAAAGATTATTTATTTCCTTATCAGGGAGCTCTCCCAAGGTATTATAATGGTTTTTTGGAATTACAATCGTATGACCCCCAGAAATGGGGTTTATGTCTAAGAAAGCAAGGGTGGTTTCGTTTTCGTACACTTTTTTCGATGGAACTTCGCCTTGGACTATTTTACAAAAAAGACACTCGTTTTCACTCATATTAATATCATCATATTTTTTTTGGTTTATGTAATGTATTATTTTAATCTTTTTTTATTTTATCTTCTTTATTCGAGGGTTTTTTTAGAACAAAGCAGTCACACTTAAATATGAAAATCAACTTTACTAAAAGTATATATAACATGTTCAATCCAATTATTTTATTATATATAATTTAGGATCTAGATATTTATATCTATACAGAAAATATCCCTTAAAATTATGACCCATCATTCCAAAAATAAAGAACATGATTCAGAGGATATACAATGTTGTGATAATCCAGATATCCGCACTGTTGATGGAGAAATCGTATGTACTAATTGTGGAATGGTTTTTGGACGTAATGTTGTCTCTCACCAAAAACGCGCATATACACCGCAAGAAGTAAGGGAAAGAAGAAGGACGGAGCCTACATGGAGGACCTATGGGGCTCGCACTACTATCCCATCAGCGAAAAAAGAGGATAAAATGAGCGCCGACCAGAAGGTTCTGTTCCGCCGCTTATCAAAGATCCAAAACTCACTTGTATCAAGCATAGAACGGAACTTTTGGGAAGCCCGTCCTAAACTAAAAATGGCCGCATCAAGCCTTAATATTCCATTTCATATCGAACAGACCGCTTGGAAAATTTACACGGAAGCAGTAAAAATGAAGATGACTGTGGGAAGGACCATTAAGGGGTTTATCGCAGCCTCTTTGTATGCGGCTATTAGAGTTCACGAGCAGCCTTTCATTCTGGAAGAAGTCTGTGAAGCATTAGGCGTTTCAAAACATAAAGTGATCAATTCCTTAGGATTACTCATCAATGAAGTTCTCCCTAAATTGGGTTTAAAATATCATTCCATCTCACCCCAAAAACTTATCTTTCGGTTTGGAAGTGATTTTGACCTTCCGGTAAAACAGCAACAAAAAGCAAACAATTTACTCACTAACGCACTCGAATCGGGTTTGAGAACCACGGGAAAGGATCCGCGGGGCTTTGCTGTTGCGTCGCTCTATCTTGCAAGCTTGCGTACCCCCTATCAAAGGACGCAAACCGAGTTTGCGAGTCTTGCCGGAATCACGGAAGTAACTTTGCGTAGCCGGATCAAGGATATTAAATCCTATATTAAGTTTTAAACTGAAAAGCGCTAATAATATTAATTTCATTTGCTAAACCTTTAATTAAAAACCCCATAAAAACCGGTTTGTAAGTTCCACCTAATTTTGTCGCAGACCGTAGAAAAATATAAATAATCTAAATATTATATTGCTTACAAGAATTTATTTCAAATAATATCTAATAACACTTTTTAAAACGAATAAGGAGAAAATAATGGCTGATATATGGTTTTTGCCGTTTGTAATCGTATTGGGTATCTTGATCGCATTTATCGTCTTTTTTATGGTCTTTATGGTTTGGTTGAAAAGTCAGTTCCCGCATCCCCTAATGATGAGGGTACTCTCGACACTTCATTCAGCACTTTTTGGTTATGAGAAGGCGATGATCGAGTTAATTGGTGGGCGGGGTTATAAGAGTCATGTCTTCCCGGAAATCGTCGCTACGATGAAGAATATTAAAGATGAGGACCCAAAGATCTCGGATTTATTTGATTCGAAGGATGCCCTGGAAGCAATGAGCAAATGGATGGAGGTATTAAAGATGACGGGAATCACGGGGAATGGGCGCGTTGTTCAGAATGGGGATGAAGAATATGAAATAATTATCCCTAATTGCTCTCTCCATGACCCCATTCATGAAATTATTGGAGATCAGAAAGGTATCTGCCCGATGGCTTTAATCCTTGCCTCTGCAAGTGCAGTTGCCGATGAATCGGGAAGTATCAACATTAACTACTCGGAGTTTACACCCACCGGCACCAATACTAAATTGACCATCTCTAAAGATGAAGAGTAAATAAAATCAAAAAAATACAAAAAAAGTTGTTTCCGAAATGATAAAATCATTCATAATCATATCTAAAGATGGTATCCCCCTTTTTTCCGTGAATCCGAAAGATTCCAGCTCCGATAACACCCTGATAAGCTGCTTTTTAAGCGCAATCCAAAACTTTGCCAAAGAGGTAAGTAATAGCGGCATTGATTCAATTAAGATGGATTCCTTTACTTTCTTTTATTCTGCTAAAGACCCCATTTTTTCCATAGTAGCAGCAGAACCGACCGATGATATTGATAACAAGGTCTATAAAATCATCGCGGAGCGATTGAGCAGGTCCTTTTTACAGCGCTTTTCGGATACGGAAATCGAAACGAAGAAGGGCGAACTCAATAATTTCATGGACTTTAAAAATGAATATGAGAAAATTTCTCAAGAGATAGAAACCCTCCAGAAGCAGCGTAATCGGGATTTCATCTTGAATTACTTTTCAAAGGCCGCCAGCGACGAGAATATTAAGGGGATCATCATTTTTGACCTTAAGGAAGATAAAGTCATCGCGAGTGATATCCCACTCGATATCTCGGAAAAAAGCTTCGAGTCTTTCAGCTCCATGCTGTTTAACTTCATTGACCGAATGGGTAATGAATTAAAGGCTGGAAAAATCAACGAAGTACTGATGCGCGCGGAAAAACATTGGATTGGTGGCTTTCGAAAGGGAGATATGGCCGTCTTTACTATTTTTTCCCATGAATTTTTTGGGAATATAATACCAGATTTTATTACTTCCAAGATTGAATAGCAACTTCCATTTTTTTATTATTTCTTATTCTCATTCTTATTCTCATTCTCATTCTCATTCTTAATTATTTTTTAGGGCGTGGTAGTTCAATTAGTCATATACTTTTATTTGGTTAATACTAAATTGTAAACGTTATAAGTTATGTATGTTTTATTTTTTCCCATATAACTCCAGATACAACGATCAATAATGAATTGGGGGAGTTGGATACTAACTTTTATGAGATCTATACTCGGTACCTATATGAGATGTAAAAAGACTACCAAAAGACTTTTTACACGGATGGATAAGAGAGGGGTATAAGTAGAGGTTTTAAATCACACTTATTAATGCCGTCGGGATTTATATTGATTTTTTTGCTGATAATGACTTTTTTACATTTCTGCCGTGTTTTACCCTCAAAAAATATAGTTACTAAAAACGCCAAAAAAAAAAAGATTATAATTTTAAATACCTTCACTCCTTTATAAGTAATAATAATAAAATAAAATTTAATCATAAATAAGTTTAGGTAATTTAGAATGGCTAAAGGTACCGTAAAGTGGTTCAATAGTAAGAAGGGGTTCGGGTTCATTGAACCAGAAGACGGATCGGATGATGTATTTGTACACTACTCGGGAATAAAAGGAGACGAGAATGACTTCAAGATAATTTACGAAGGCGATATCGTGGAGTATGAAGTCACTCAAGGTAAGAAAGGTCCCCAAGCAAGTGATGTAGAAGTGGTCCAGAAAGGCCCTCGCAAGAGTTTTCAAAGCCGAGGCTCGTATTATTAAACACTCGTAATATAAAGAAGGAACTAAAACGTAATTTTTAGTACAAATGTAAAATTTTAAACGGATAGTACTGAATAAAACGGATTGTAATTATTTAGAATAATTTAATCGTATATACTCTTTATTATCTGATTTTTTTATTTTTTTTATTCTTAATCTATGGGTTATATAGCGTGTTTTCAAAGTTCATATCGGGAATAGGCGAAAAAAAGGGAGAAGAAAGAATAGTGAACGGGGATTCTAATACCTCTTAGTGTAAAAAGAACTTCTTTACTTTTTCCGGGAAGATAAAACCGATATAGAATTCCACGGAGCTGCTCATCAAGATGATACGGCAGATTATTTTGGAAATTAGTCCTGGGGTGGTTCGTACCGTAAAAAACACCTCAAGCACCGCACCCACTACAAAGGAGATAAAAGCAACTAGGAGAAATATCCCTTTTAACTTGACCTCTTGGTTTTCGGAACACAAGGGCACTCTTGCAAATAAAATCCCAGTGAAAAGGACAATAATTACAAGGATCACTTGAAAGGCGATAATAAACAAGCTCCAATTAACTGAATACAGTTCGGGAATATATTTTGACACGATGAAGTCCTTATCAAGGGAGAGTAAAATCACAATAAGGAACTCAAATGTTATTGAAAGAAGCAATGTACCAATGAGAAGTCCCCTTTTTTGACTCTTTTTTATCGGTAATAACTTATTTACTCCTATAATCCAGAGAATCAAAAAAGCAGGCGCCGCCATTATATTCACGCCCAGATAAAGGAGTATAACCGTATTTTCACTTAGGTCGGCCTGAAACGAAATGAAAAACAATTTCAAGGCTTCCGGCAACCACGGAAAACTCAGTCCGATCCACGCCACCCCGATAATAAGAAACACATTCGAATTCGTGGAAAAATATCGCCCCATAATTTTCCCCCCAACGAGTAAAGTTATCAGAATAAAGATAAGGCTGAATATACAGAGGATAAAAAAGTTTACAACGATATATTGTTCCATGTTTTATAATCAACTCGCATTAA
>CAZDJH010000020.1:0-8760 GCA_964505645.1 uncultured archaeon
GTAATCTTCTGTATAGGGAGTACTAATAAAGGCTGAAAGAAACGTCATATCTCCTTTGTCTGTCGTCACGCTTGAATTTAATGAAAAAAACGATTGTAGGGAGGCACTCTCTGCCCTCTGCCCTTGCTTTAAACTGAGAGAGCCCTCTATGAAATCTATCTTCCATTCTGTTGAGGAGTCTTCCGCAGCAGTCATATAAACAGGTCCCAAAAACTTAAATGTAAGCATCTCTAGTTCTGTCGCTTTTTCTTTGGAAATATCCTTAAAATGCTCTATTTTTTTGAAGATTAAATTGTTTTCATCGGAGAAAAAAAGACCTATAAGCTTGTCTGAGCTTCTCATAATACCTCGGTTTGTTATTCAAATTTCTTCCTTATAATCATAAAATTATAAACCATAGTTATGGTCGCGATATAAGGTTTCAAACTATACCCATATAGTATCCTCAGCAATAATATAAAAAAACTTGCACCATAACCGATTCAAATAATTAATACTAATATTTAAGAATACTCATCAAAAAAACATAATTCAAAAAGGAACATTAATCTTTATTAATAATAAATATAAATTTAGATATAAGATGATTAATTTAATCTTCCTTATGCTTTTCTTTATGCTCATGGGATTCAATATATTCTTGGTAGCTTTGAAAAAATTCAATATACGACGCTATCTTAATCCTTTTGTTATTCCATTACTAATATTTTATTATCTTTTTTCGGTTCCTATTGCTAGTATTGATTGGCTTTTAATTATGGGGCTAATTTGTTGTTTAATGGGGAATTTCTTTTTTATGTCTCATGAAAACGAGGAAATGTTTTTAAACGGGCTTATTGTGCTGTTAATCGGGAATTTCTTCTATATCATTACCTTTACAAGATCCTTTGTGAATTTCTCAGGCTTTTTATTATGGAAGTTTTTCCTGTTGATTCCAGGACTCGTAATTATTCTCTATACCTATTACCGGATAAAAGGTGAAATGCAACTTATGCAAATGGCTATGTTTATCTATATCGCCGTTATTACAATGATGTATTGTTGTGCCGTGTTCCGATTACCCGCGTCTGGAGGCTGGGATTACTGGCTCGTGTGGATAGGTTCTACTCTCTTTATGCTTTCCTCTGCCATCATTGCTATCGATACATTTGACGAAAAAATAGCCTTTACTGGGATATATATTTTATCTACATTCTATCTGGCACAATTTTTTCTCATTCAAGGCGTTATTCTCACTTAAACCTTCAAATGGTTATAGTCCCGCCTTTTGGGTTCTAACATCTTAGTAATAAAAGTTAAAAAGTAATTTACATTTAAATATGATACTTCTTAATAAACGTTAAAGGATAAAATAATATGATTCAATATATCTTCCTTATATTGTTTTTCGTTGATTTCGCGATCCATATTGTAAGTGAAATAATAGAGAATAAAAATCTTCGGTATATGACGAAGCCCCTATTGGTACCTTTAATACTTCTTTATTATATCGTTGGGGTTTTCCTTGAACTTGGTGCTATTCACATCTTCTGGCCATTAGTCTTTGCCCTTATTTTTGGATGGCTTGGAGATATATTTCTGATGCTCGGCAGAGGAGGGAGATTTTTTATGCTTGGTTTAGGGAGTTTTCTAATTGGACACCTTTTCTACATTTTTCTCTATATTGGGATGAAGTTCCTATTTTGGAATCGTTTAATTTTTCCGATATGGGGATGGATTTTGGTGCTTCCCCTAATTGCCATAGTGGGCTTTTTCTACTATAGAATCCGCGGGAAAATGGGAGATTTGACGGTTCCTACCCTCACCTATCTGGTAGTTATATTCATAATGAGCTTTTTTGGTTTGCTGTTATTGTCGATTACAGATATTTTTGGCACCCTATTGGTTTATATCGGGGCATTTTTATTTATGATTTCCGATGGGATGATTGCGGTGGATAAATTCGACATGGAAATACCCAAAAGCCGTGTGTTTGTAATGCTTACTTACGGATTAGCCCAGTTTTGCATTGCCCAAGGGATTTTCCTCCTTCAAATCTTATAATTCTTTTTTTTATATAGATTATAGCGTATTTTTTTTATTCTAACATGGAAATGAGCCAAGAACTATTCTTTTAGATCGAAATTGTTCTAGATAACGCCATTTTAATTAAACTTCGATTTTAAGGCCATCTAAATCCCTCTTTTGATAATTTAAAAAAATTTTTAATGGAACGACAATTAGATGTATTAACTAAGCCTAAATTATTCCGAGCCTCTATAGCTCAGCTGGTGGAGCGTTGCCTTGGTAAGGCAAAGGTCGCGGGATCGTGCCCCGCTAGAGGCTTCTCTTTCACTCATTTTAAAACATCTAGCATAAAAATCTTATAATCTTGAGAAGAAATAAAACCTAAACCTTTTCTCTCTTGAATTAGGATTAATGATTTATAATGAGAAGATAGACGAAAATAAAATATCTTTTTATAGGAATTTAAAATGTGCAAGATGCGGCCTTCAAAGTAGTCACCAAGTAAACCATAATGCAGTATGCTCAAAATGTGGTGCTTCCTTCCCCTTATGCGAAAAGTGCTCCTATTCTTGGAAAACGCAAAGCTGTCCGAGTTGTGGGGCTTCTCAGTATAATGCTAGCTGGAAGATAAACTAAGATTAAACTATATACTCTTTTTTTTCCTTTAATTTTGAATTTTCACTAAGAATGGATAGAAATTAGATTTAGTCCTAATAAAGGAAACATTAAATCATAATAGGTTGGGATTTGTGCGTCGTGTATAATACAGAATTATCCCTATAATTGAAAGCCCCACTAAATGTATAATAATCAACGGGGGAATTAGTTTGAAAAATAATATTTTATATTTTATTTTAAAACTATCATAATTTTTAATATTATGTATCAACAGAAATTAAGGAACTATATTAGCAAAGCTTTAATAATTTCAGTTTTATTATATATTCAATTTAAAACCATATCTAATAATAGCATGATGAATTATGACAGAAGGAAAAGAATATAAATTTGAGATTGTATCAAAGCCGACCTTTTCTTTATTGAAGGTAGACTTAAAGCGTGGGCAAGAGATACAATGTGAAGGAGGTACAATGATATACTTTGACCCGACATTGGATATATCTACGAAAAAGGCTTCAAAAGGCTTATTTAAGTCGATAAAGCGAGCTTTTGCCGGCGAGACCTTTTTTATGAATACGTTTAAAGCAAATGATGAAGGCTCCCTCGGGATCGCACCTGCATTTCCAGGAGATGTAATGCATATCCCTATGGAGGCCGGCGACAGTTGGGTGCTCTTTAGCGGATGCTTTTTGGGGAGCTCCATCCATTTCGAGACCGATACCAACTTTCTAGGGCTAAAACGGTCGTTTTTTGGGGGTGAACGGGCATTTTTCTTGAAAGTTGATGCGGCCCACGGTGCGGGCGACCTTTTTGTAGGTGCAATGGGGGCGTTTCATGAAATGAGATTAGAGCCAGGGCAGCTTTTTAATTGCGATAACGGCCACTTGGTTGCCATGGAGAGCTCGGTCTCCTTTGATATTAAAAAGGTAGGGGGTCTAAAATCAACCTTCCTTTCCGGAGAAGGTGTTATCGCTCAAGTTAAAGGCCCAGGACGGGTAATCATGCAATCAAGAAACCCCCGAGAATTTGCGCTTTGGCTTTATAACTTTATGCCCAAACCAAGCAGTAGTAGTACATAAACGGAAAAAAAATGGATTAGATATCCCAATTCCACTCTTATTATTTTCATATCTTTTTTTTATTAATGTTCATTCTCTTAATCGTTGCTACTTTCCGTTATTACTTTAACTCTAACTATAAACTTGGACAAAGTGTCCCAACCCGTCGTTAGAGGAAACGGGTGTATTATTCGAGATATATCAAGATGATGGGAGTGAGTGCACGTGCCCTCGAAGTACAAGGGCGCTTACGCGCGCCGAATTTGAGTGCTGGGTGATTTTCTGGTCGGTATCGGTACCCCTTTTGCAAATGCGGCACCTAAACTCGTCGTAGGGTATGCCTTGCTCCCGCGTCCGGCGCTTTTTTCCCGATTGCTGGAAGCAATGGGCACAGATTTTGCTATGAAAGGGGCTTATGGGGTTGATCTTCTTAAAGCGGGGTAAGAGCCTATGTCCAAGTTTTTCCCAATTTTTGGGAACTAGTCACGACTGTCCCAACTCCAACCATTACTGAAACTCCAACCATATCCTTTACCCATTATTGCTGAATATCAATGTGCGAAAAGATTTTTGTATTGTTGAGAGTTTTTCTACTTATAAAAAAAGGGGAATTTAATTTCACAATCAATAAAAGGATTGATAATACCCTCCAAAAAGGTGAGAAATCTTAAATACTCTACTTATGAATGTAAATATTATATTATATCCACCCAGATCCGTGAAATGCTTAATTATTACTCCTTATGAGTAGACACCAAATCAGAAAAAGTGTTTCTTAACTAATTCTTCAGAATCATCGAATATCGATAAATCTCCATCAAAATTCTTTAAAGCGGAGACCCCATATTTCCGTTCAAAATCCAACTCAAACAACTCCAACCGATATTTATATTCCTCAGAATCGCCCGTCGTAATCAATATGCTTACGGTGTGTTCTCCATGTGTGAAATAAATCTTTTTATCCTCATGGTCGATTTGTTGTATGTGCCCTTTCGAAGAAAGGATCTCCGTGAGGAGCATATCAATACCGCTTATCGCACTTCCCGCTAAATCGCCGTCTGTATTCTCGACTGTGTGGAAATTATATTCTAATAGCAAAAGTGACATCTCTCTATGTACTACCAGCAATCTGTCAATTTTTTTCATCCAGTAAAATTCCTGTAAACTCGGTAAACTATTCCAACCTTTCGTCATCATTAAGCACCCCGTGATCACACATAAACTAATTAATGACATTATAATATAAATATCAATAAAAGATGTAAGGAATTGAGAATAAAGAAAATTCGAAAATCCTGCGATTGAGATACCCGCCGCAAACCAAGTGGTAGGGTTGGACTTTTTCACAATTTTTAATTCTGAAAAACGCTTTGTAAATTCAAAAACGGCGATTACAAAAGGAATCACCGCAAAAACGAAAACAAACACAATAGATATCCTTAAAAAAATGCAGATAATAGTAATAATTAATACCCCGATAAAATCGAGAAAAGTAAGCGGATAATTGAATTTAACTTTCCTAGAATCCTCTTTTAAATTTATTTTAATATCGAGTTCGGATAAAAACACAAATAAGACCATCCCAATGACAAAGCTATATGTACCAATATAGTCAAAAATGTAAAAGGAGGATTCTGATGATGGATAGAAATAATGTATCCCCGACCCAAAATGAAATACCGCAAAGGTTGCGAGAAAAACCGTAAAACCCGTTGTTGCGGAAAGGATATGGTATTCCTTAATTTTTTTTGCCGTTTGGTATGCCATATAGAGGATTGCGAGGATCGAAATAACCCGCAGTATCATAACCAAATCTCTTACGGGAGAAAAGGGGATGGTTTGCTCAATCATAATTAATCTACATGTCAAAATGTTAAGTGAAATAAAAGAATTATCTATATATTCTATAATTAAATAAAAGACCAACGTTTCTTTAAAATTATTATGGAGATGCGCTTCTCTCTACATTCTATTTAATGAAATTTTATTTTCCTTGATTCTTCAATTTCAGCAATAATTTCTTCTTCGGTTTGCTCCGGGGGTTGGATTCGTTCTCTGTTTACATATTCCATCATTTCATATAAAGGAACATTTGCTTGAGTGGCGCCCTCCTGTAAGCTCACGATTCCTTTTTTATATAGCTGTGCCATCTGTTCAATTTCATATTCCTCTAATTTTTACAATATGAATTTGCGTACGAGAGCCGCACGATCAACTTTTTCCCTCTCTGCAATAGTATCTAGCTTTTGCACATCTTTCTCGTCCAATCTTGTACTAATCGTTTTTCTCATTTAATCATCACCTTATAATTCGAAGAAATGATGTGTAATTTATTGTAAAATTACCTTAAATTAATTTTTAATTTCATCAAATAATTTTATACAACCAATCCAATATGAATATATTTGTATACCAATAAAATTCTATTTTATCTATATTCTAATAACCAATAAATCCTTTCCAAGTGTCACCTTACCTTGAAATTGCTCCTCGGCGGCATGTTTCATTTTCGGCATTAAATTCTTGAATACGGGAGAAATATGGACCAGAATAAGCTCTTTGACCCCTGCCTTCTGGGCGATGTTGCCTGCCTCCGAGGGGGTACAATGGTTATATCTGTGGGCTTCATTTCGCATTTTATCTGGAAAAGTCGCCTCGCAAATAAGGAGATCCGACCTCTCAGATAAATTGATAAGAGCTTGATTTGCCCGCGTGTCGCCGGAATATGTAAGGTTCGAGGTCTCATCCTCGATTCTATAGGCAAAGCTAGGTGTTCCGTGTTCCATCTTCCTTGCTTTAATTACTATCCCACACTCGAATTCTTGAATTTCAGCATTATCTTTGAGCTCGATGTAATTTACACCAAAGTCCCCCATATTTACTGGTGTATGTGCGAGCTCGAGAATCTTTCTCACCGTCTTTTCGGTTTCGGGGGGCCCTATAATTGTAATGGGTTCTTTTCTCCCAGTAAGCCAAAAATACCATAAAAGAGAAAAGAGCCCCATGAAGTGGTCGTTGTGTAAGTGAGTTAAACATATAACATCTATTTTATCCATTTTATCAAGTTGAAGGAGCTTTTGGGTGGTTCCCTCCCCGCAATCAAGTAAAATCTCGTCGTTAATTAGAAAGGCGGGATATGAACGCGATTTAGACATAATACTCCCGCCGCTACCAAGGATTATAAGTTCCATATTATCTAAAGTGCTATGTTTTATTTATTGATAATGTTTTAAAATTTTTCTATATTAATATTATTACTATTATTGATAAATTAAAATGTTTTAATATGCCGATGTAGCTTAGTTGGTTATAAAGCAAACGAAAGCTTGGCTAAAGCGCCAGACTCATAATCCTTCTGAAAAATTGGGTCAGACTGGATGTAATCTGGAGGTCACGGGCTCAAATCCCGTCATCGGCACTTTTTTTCCTTTTATATGAATAGAGAATTTACTTCTTTTTAATGCGAGAAAGCACACACCTTTATTTAGGTTATATAACCATAATTCAGACCTTTTATAGCCGTAATTTCAATAATTATATAAAAAGTTTAAATAAACTAAAATAAATTAAATAATCTATAACCTTAGGAAGATTTATTGATTTGTATGTTTTATGGCTTTTCAATTTGCTCTCTTACATAATTATATACATCTGACGATAAATACATCATGGAATTTAATTCTTGTAACTTTTGTAGAGCCTTTTCTGAGTTCAGATATCCTTTCTCTGATAATTCAATTAAAACTCCCAGTGAGCCTTTTACTTTAAGTTGTAATGTTCGGGCAAAGATTCTGGCTTCCTCATCGTCCGATAAGATAATGTTAATATCCAAAAAAGTAATAAGTTTTATGGCATCCATTTCCCCTGGATGTAATCGGGGTGAATAATATCTCTCAGATTGTTTTTGTGCCTCTTTTAATTTCTTTACCACAATCTTCTCATTAGAAATCGCATTTTCGATTAATGTGGCATCCGAATGACCCTTCCGTTTTCCCCTAACTACTACTTCTTCATAAACTAAAGGGGGGATATAAATCTTATCGAAAAGTTTGAATAATAAATCAAGTAATCCCACAGTAGTCAAATGGATTAAGGGTCCGGAGTTGCTAACTGCTGTTTTCACGGATTTCAGCCTCTAATTCTTCTACGGAAAGGGGAAAGGGGATATTTTCTTGCCGCAATAAGGTTAAAAAGGACCGATATGAAACATCACAATACATCGCGGCTTTCCAAACAGTCCATTTTCGCGTTCGTACCTTTTCCAATGCCTCTTCTTTCTTCAAATCTTTAATCCCCAATTCGATAGCGCGGCGGGCAATTGTTGATTTATCGGTTTTCCTTTTTTTCGCAATTGAATTCAATTCTTTATCTTCCTTTTCATCAATTCGAAATGATAAGGTTTTCATGGTCATGTATACAATATCTTAAATCGTATATAAATTTATGTGAAAAATGCCAAAATATAATGGGATTTTAGACAAGTTCTACTTAAAGGAGATATCAAACCCAAGAGTTTCCAGAGTCAATAAATTCACTAATAAGAGTTCCAATACCAGGAATGAAAGAAGTAACCTTTTCCCAAGTCCATTCTAAATAATATCTCTATAATGTATAAACTTTGTTATTACAAGTATAGGATAAATCTAATTGGAAATTAAACATCTTTATCTTCAATTTTTTGAGATTCTTCGATAATTTCTTTGTGAATGTTAAGTGAAGATCATATGATAATAATTTTTCAATTACTATTTAAGAAATATCTATAATCATAAAATATTTTCAAAAATAATGGATATATAAAAAAAAGATTTTATCTATTTTTATATATTGATCAAAGAATTATTAATATTATGATAAAATCTTTTATAAGGGAGATAAATATTATATTATTAAATTAAAGAAGATTAAATCCTTTTGGCAACAATTAAACTAGGGATGTTTGATATGGAGGGTTCAAAATCAATTAAAATTGAAAACATAAATTAGATTCTGAATTTCTAACTACTTACAAATACTCCAATGCCGATTACACGAGAAAATATATTGGTTTAACACAGACCAGAAGTATCATTAA
>CAZDJH010000020.1:8770-19380 GCA_964505645.1 uncultured archaeon
CCTTCCCTATCTTAGAAATTGATGAAGATAAAATTAAACTTCTAAAAAAATATGTAAAGGATGAGGAAGTTAATAAAATTTTTAAATTAATAAAGCAATATCGTAAGAATCCTTCGAAAAAAGTCACTAAAATTACCCAGTGGATGAATTAGACTTGATATTAATAAAACTATACAAGCTCTATTAATAATGCTATTTAAATTAATTTATTATAAGTATTTGAAATAATGACTATTGTTGTAATATTAATTTCCCGATGTTCTAATTTTGGATGCATAACTCATCTTTAATCCTCCCTGAGATCTCTATAAATTCATCCGACGTTATGGCGACGTTTAAGAGGGATGCTGGAATCCTTATATTCTTAAGTTTATTCCACGAAAGATGCTCCTTAGTTAAATCTTTATCAATTAAAAGATAATAAAGAAACAAAAAGTCTAAATTAATTTGTTAGATAATAATAATTAAGAGATCATTTATCTTCTCAATATTATTTACCTTTTTTAATATAAGTTAAAATAATTTATAAGGAATAAGGAATAAGGATCAGAAAATTAAAATATAATTACTTTATTAGCTTGTATGATGTACATAAAATTTAAAAATTCATAAATATTTCAAAAGAATTATAGTAAAATATGAGCTTATTGAAAAAATCTTTAAGTTTACCATCAAAAAGATACATTACTTTAAAAAAACTAATAGAATTAAATGAAGAGCAGAGAGAAACTTTCATAAAGGAGTTAAAAAAATTCGAACCATATATTACAGAAATCGAAGACAAGAGAATCGAAGACAAGAGAATCAAAGAAATATCACGGAAACTTAATATTAAGGAGGGGAGTGCTCAAGAGATGTTAGATTTTATTTTTGAATTGCATTTTGTTTTATATGATAAATTGAACCAAGATATTGATGGATTTTTGAATGTCTTAAAGAAAAGTATTGAAATATCAGAAGAAGAGAAAATCTCTAAATATATTCTAGATTGTTGGGAAAATTTTGCTAATTTTTTAAGGAAGATTTTATCTATTGAAAATATTACCATAATAGCTAAATATACTATAATAAGAGCAGATCACAAAAATGTTTATCAATCCGGGAGATTATTAACTGATATCCGCCCTATTTTTATGTCTGATTTATCCGTTCAAGCAAATGCTGCGACGATTTATCATAATTTAAAAATCGATTATTTTTTACACGGGTCAGATAAGAAGAAATCAATATATTTAGCTCTCGATAAAAATGATCTTATTGAATTAAGATCTATTATCGATAGGGCATTAAATAAGGAGAAAAATTTAGAAAGGTTATTTGAAAATAAAGATTTGAAATTAATTAAAAATTCAGAAGAAGATTAATAAAATGCTTAAATATGGAAAAAAAGAAAGAAGCGAGTGGATTGATGTTGAAAATAGATATTATTCCCCAGAAGATTACCAAGTAAATAAAACGTCAATAAACTATGAAAGAAGAAATAGAACTTTTTCACTAGTTCACAAAACTAAAAAAATAAACAAAATAAATCTTTTGTGGGATGAATTAGAATTTCTTTTAGATGATGACAATGATTTTGAGGTGATTAAACGGGAAAGAAACAAATTGATCTTAAAAACTAAAAGAGTAAGTTCATTTCGAAATTCTATAATTATGGGGAAGATTTTTGGGCGAATTATACCCTTTAATTGCGATATGAATCTTACTATTCGAGATTTTAGGTCGAAAAAACCTGATAATGATGTAATACTATATCAATTTGATATCACTAGCACTGAGGCTAACTTATATTACGAAGGAACACTTTTAGTCAGAAGAAAGTGAAATGAAATATGGAAGTCAAATGCCATCCTAATAGTAGGGAGCACGCAGAAATGAGAACCAGGGATCGTTTATTAGGGGCGGCAAGAGCGTTTCAAGAGGATTTAAGTTTTAATAAGGCAAAAAATAAAGTATTAGAAGCGATGCATAAATGTGTTCTAAAGGGATATATGGAAATAGACAGAGAATCAGGTTTACCTAAATATAAAGTTAGAACCAAACTTCCAGGATCGAAAAATATAACGTTAATCTTGTATATTATTGTAGATAAAGAAAATAAAGTTAGAATGTTAAAATCGGTTTATACAAATTTTGATGAATTAGGCCCAGATTGGAGAAGAGATTAGATATATTAAATATCTTCCGTGATTATTGCAATAAGGGTGATTTGCATTGCAATAGGATTATAAGAACACCTAAAATCGGTATTAAATTTCAAGGCACGTCTAAAATATATCATATATCCGTATTCAACGCTTTTTCGGCCATTAAACTAACATAAGAATAATAGAATGCCTTTCGCCTTACTGGGAGAATGATTTACATTGAATATTTTGATGATAAGATTGATAACCTTAAGCCCGCTGCCGAATTGGGGATCACTACTATGAGATTCGCGAGGGATCAATCCCAAATATCAAACCACTTAGGGATGGTCGTCAATAGTCATGAACAACTGTATGAACTATTACTTAGATTCATCTCACCACTAAGGGGTGAGTTTTCTCGGATTAAAAATGATAAATAATACTAATTCATTCCTTTCGGGTAAATAATTTATTTATAGTATCTCATTAAAACTAAAACTTTATATTGAAAGACTAAACATTTATTTATATGAAATGGTTAAGTTCAGAAAAATTATCTTCTGAACAAGTGGGAATTTTAGATAACAATGCCGAATGGTTGGGCATTCCAAAGGGATACTTAATGGAATGTGCTGGACATGCCTTTGCCACCGAAATTTTTGAGCGATATAATTTAAAAGCGGGTTCTAAGGTATTGCTATTTTGCGGAACTGGAAACAATGGCGGAGACGGATTTGTGATTGCCCGCCATTTATCATCTTTCGATGTGAGATCAACAGTGCTCCTAATGGGTAGACCGATGCGAATCAGAACGGAAGAAGCAAACCTAAATTGGGAGATTCTCTCAAACTCCCTCACGCACTCAGTTCGGACGGTTATTATCAGAGATTCAACAGATATTTCTGCTTTAAGAGATAAACTTAGTACTGGGGAAAATAATTATACGCTTATTGTAGACGCTTTATTGGGTACGGGAATTAAAGGTAAGATTAGGGAGCCCATTGCAACTGCCATAGACTTTATTAATAAACATCGCGCCCGCGAAGAAATTCCGGTCATTTCGGTTGATGTACCTTCTGGTTTCGATCCAGATACTGGAAAAGTTTCTGATAAAGCGGTGAAAGCCGATTTGGTGATCACATTCCATAGAAATAAGAAGGGGGTGGACGTAGATGGTACATATATAAAAGAGATTTCAGTAAAATCCATTGGCATCCCTTATGAGGCGTCTCTGTTCCTCGGAAGGGGCGATCTTATCCCATCAGTTACATTTCGTGGTAAAGATTATCACAAAGGACAGTTTGGCAGAATGCTGGTGATTGGGGGCTCCAAAAATTATTCGGGTGCTCCCGCTTACTCATCTCTTACTGGGATTAATTTTGGAATTGATTTGGTAATCACCTACGTACCCCAAATCATTGCCGATGTTCTACGAGGATATTCTCCCAATATGATTGTGCGTGCGCGAAAAGGCGATTGGTTGAATATGAAATCATATGAAGAGCTTGAGGGCTTAATCAAGTGGGCGAATGCGATTTTGATTGGTCCAGGGCTCGGTCAAGAGGCTGAAACAGAAGAACTATTGGTAGCATTATTACAAAAATTTAGGGAAGATAATAAGGCGTTTGTATTAGATGCTGATGCGCTGAAATTGGTAAAAAACCATCATAATCTGTTAAAAGGACAATCATGTATTGTGACTCCTCATGAAGGCGAATTTAAAATAATGACAAATATTGATCTTCCGCCCTATGAACGAATAGAAGAAAGGGGAGATAAAATTTATAACATTGCTCATGAATTGGATATAACATTTCTGGTAAAAGGCCCCTATGATTATATTACCGATGGACGAATTTTAAAATTGAATCGTACTGGTTGCCCTGAAATGGCCATTGGGGGTACCGGTGATGTATTAGCGGGGTTATGCACAGCTTTTCTTGCGACGGGAAATACTCTTTTTCGAGCGGCTTGCTAGCAGCGTTTTTAAATGGATATCTCGGCGAATATTCTAAAGAACATATGGGAACTCGTTTCACCGCAATGGATATGATCTCGAATTTAAATGATGCACTTCTTGACCTTGTGTGATATGTTTCAAATAATTCCATTTTTATATGAAAATTTATTAATTATAAATATTATTAAGTAATTAGATAATTAAGTTAGAATTGAAACTATAGATTGAAACATATACTACAAATAAAAATCATTCATAAAAAAAAGGGGAATTAAAATTCAAGTTTTTAAGATAAAAGAAGATGGCACTACTGCAGAGTTAGAGAGTGAAGGGTCCGTAAAAGATATCTTGGATGAGACGGAGTGTTATATTCTTGTCTCGGATGATGTTCGAAAGGTTTTTCTTTGGAAAGGGCTAAAATCCAACGTCCGTAAGAAGTTTATAGGTGCCAGGACGTCACAAGAGATAAGAGGACAAGTCGGTATGCACTATTCTGTAGAGCCCTTAGATCAAGGCGATGAGACAAAAGAATTTATTGAATTAATAGGGGGACCTACAACTGAAGGGTTTGCCGAGGCAATCACCGGAGATGAAACAGAATCCAAGGCGCCTCAAGCAAAAGCAGCGCTAAATCAAGCCAATGCTCCAGCCCAAAATACAGGTCCCCTCTATACAGGGCAAGAATCTTTTGATGATTTCGAAAAGGACGAAGTAAAGGTTAATTTCGAGGAAATAATGGAAAAACTAGAACAAATTGAAATACCACAAGGGTACGAGAGGGAATTAGTTGTTATTGGAAACCATGCGTACTCCGTTGTAGAAAAAGTACAGACCTTTTTAGGTAAGAAACAGGTGGAGAAAGTTATCGAAAAGGTTCAATCTATCCCTGAGGGTGCGTTTTTTGCTGAAGATTATACGCCACGAGTTCTTTCAGAAAATGGGCAAATTATCGCGATTGAATTCCTTAAGCCCATAAAGGGTAAGCCCGTTCCCAAAAAAAACGGCGATTCCAAAAAAGTTCTCAGTAATCAGATTAAAAGTCAATTAGAGAAAAAGAAGAAATAGATATGTCAACTTTAACCCCAGAAGAAGCAGATAACCTGTCAAAATTTCTTGGAAATATAACTCAACATTCCGAATTGGAGGCCTTGGCATTAATCACCCGTGAAGGTGTGCGTTTAGCCTTTTCTTCGGTCCCAGGGTATAATGTAGACCCTGATATGTTTTCTAGCTTATCGGCAGTAGTAATGCAATCTTCTAATGATGCCATTAAGACATTGGGCTATTCCACAATGATGGAAACCATTATTCGCGGAGACGACGCCTTCATTATTCTAAGCGATGCGGGACAATTCTTATTAATGGGAGCTTCCCGTGAGATTAAGGATTTAGGGAAGATTGTTTCAGTATTTCGATATTATAGCGGTGAAATAAGAAAGCGATATCCCAGTTCAGATTAACATAAGCACGTTCTCCTTGTGATTTTATGCTTCCAATTAATTCCTTCTATAGAAACTTTCTTGACTAAAGACATTTCAACCTTTTAGATTCTTAATAATAAATTTTCAAATTTTAAAAAAAGGTATGAAAATATAAATTCTTAAAATTATTTTAAAGATGTAAAGTTTTAAATAAATCCTTCAAAAATAAGAAAGGCGAATGATGTGACTATTAATGAAGATGGATGTTCTTGAACAAAGAGGGTGAAGAGAGAGTTGAAAGAAGTTAAAATCGTATCTTTAGATGATCGAGGGCGCGTGGTAATTCCCAAACTTATAAGAAAGAATTTGGGTTTGACAGAGGATACGCAATTAATGTTGTTGGCGGACGCTGACTCTAAGAAAATCACCATTACGCCTGTAGGATTGGATAAAAATCAAAAACCAATCAAGTTAAAAATTACCATAAAAGATGCCCCGGGTTCTTTAGCCCAAATAGCAAAAGCGTTTGGTGATTTAGGAATATCATTGATGTACGGAGAGTCCGCCATATTGGAACGTGATAAAACAGCGATGTGGACAGTAATATCACCCAAACCAGATATTCCCTTTGGCAAATTGAAGGAGAAATTGCTTACAGAGGGTAATGCGATTGAGGTGGACATAATCCCATTGTAAACGAATTTCATCTAACAATAGTTAAAACCTTGATTTTAAGTAAGATTAAAAAAATAGAAAAGCATTTTAATATTTTAATTATTTTTATTATGATAATAAGAAAAATAGATTTATAGGGAAAAAAAGAGAAGTGGATAAGTTCTATGGTACCAAAAAATGAAAAAAAAGAGAAAAACGAGATGGATGAAGAAGAAACATCACTTGAAAAGTCCTTAAAGTCCTCTAAAAAGATGGGAGATGATTTACATAATCTAATAAGCGCACTTTCTCAAGGAAAGGGTTCATATCGTAAACAGAAAAAAGAAAAAAAGGAAAAGGAACCCGAAGTAGAAAAATTTCCCTCTAAACCGAAACCCCCCAAACCTCCTAAACCAGAACTTAAAAAACCGAAGATCCCCAGACCAGACCTTAAGAAGCCCCAACCTCCCAAACCTCCAGAGCCGAAAGCGCCTCAATTATCTCCTGATTCCGATAGACCGAAGGAGTTTGCCGAAGATTATGTAAAAAGTTCAGATTTTAAATCAATCAAGGAAAAACCAAGCTTTTTGAAAGAAAAAGAGCAACCTAGTACAGAAAAAGCCATAAAAGAAGATAAAGGAGCTATAAAGGAAGAGGCGGAAGCAGAAATTAAGCAAGAGATTGAAAAAGAAGAGATGGCTGAGGCAGAGAGGGAAGAAACGATTTACAAAAAGATGGAAGGGTTTATTCAAGAATTTTTCGAAGGAAATGCGGAAAAATTTGATGAATGGGAAAAGCCAATAAATAACCTCGTTTCAGTTCTAAGAGGGATGAGAAAGATTACTAAAAATAACACAAAGAAGCTGACAGCTAGTCTCCAGAAGATAGAAGAAGATTATCAAACAAGATTAAAACAATTTAAGATAAAACGAGATGAGATCCAGAGAATAGCTGATGTTGACATTGAGGACATGTCTGATCAATTTAATAAAGTAATTGGATTAATGTCAATTCAATTGAAGGATTATCAATTAAAAAAGCTGGTTGAGGACTTTTTTTATTAGTCTTATAATTTTTTTGTTCAATCTATCTTTCTTAAAATTATCATACTCATAAAAACAAATGAACCTTCAACAAACCCAATATCAGAGGCCCTTGATATTGGATTTAGGATACAATACCTTTAGGCTCGGTTGGTCTGGCTCAGATGAGCCTGAAATACTTTCCCCATCTATTTATGCACATTGTACAGATTTTATTTTTCATTCAGAAATGATTGAAGGTCTGACAAAAATTGTGGCTGAAAGCCAAGAAAATCCATATTTATTTGGAAAAAAAGCAAAAAAATATTTAAATATCTTAAATCTTCAACCAATAAAAGCTCAAGATAGAATATCTTTATTAAAGGAGTTCTTCCTTGAACAGTATAAAAGACTGGAAATCCCTTCAGAATACCAATTCAATCAATCCATAATAATTATTTGCCCATATAATTTGTCTGATTTGGAAAAGAATCAATTTAAAGAGTTATTTTTTACTCAATTAAACTTTCCATTTATATTATTCTTACCGAGTGATAAAGCAATACTATCTACACTTAACACAGTTGATGGGGTTATTGTCGATATTGGAGCTGAAAATACTTATGTTTCCTCAATTTTTCATGGCTTTATAAATCCTATGGCTAAAGAGACCTTACCAATTGGGGGCTTCCATTTAACGAAATATCTTTTAGATTTAATAGTCAAAAAAAAGGGTACTGATAAGAACTTTTTTTTTGATATTTGGATGGCGAAAGAGATAAAGGAAAAGATGGCACTATGCGTGCTGAATCCAAAAGAAGAAATGGATAAAATAAAGAATGGATTAACTAAATACGATAAGAAAATCAAATTACCCAATCAAAATCAATTTACTATAAATTCAGAACGGTTTCAGTTAGTTGAACCCTTATTTAATCCACAATTAATCCATTTGGATTATGAAGGTTTGACTAGTAGCATTATAAAATCAATTAAATTCTGGGAAAGAGATCATTGGCCTCAATTAATTTCTAATATAATCCTCGCTGGGGGGACAAGTAAGATTCCGGGGTTAAAAAAAAGACTTATAATGGAAATGAGGGATTATTTTTCTGAGAACTTGGGAAAAAAAATCAGAGTTATAGCCCCCGAAGATAGAGAAATTATGGCTTGGATTGGGGCATCTTTATTATCTGCTCAAGGTAAATTGGAAAAATGGATAAAAAACCCTGCCTCTGAGCAATAATCATAAAAAACCCAAATAGAATAACAAAAAGGAAAAAATATGTAACCATGATCGATACAAAAAGTAAAGAATTCTTTTTAGATGAATTTCAAGAAGCAATAAAGCATGGACAATCCTTGCTTCAAGATGGTGCTTACCATTGGGCCACGCGACTACTCTCAGACCTATTTTTTAAAGTCGAAAGTGAAATGTGGCTTAGCAGAAAGAGGAAACAACAGTTAATTTTAAAAATTTCCCATGTTTGGATCCGTTATTTGAATTCATTTACACTCAAAGAAGGACACGATTTTATTAAGTTTGTAGACATTTATAATAGGTTTCTAACATTCCTTTTGGAGACCGAGGACTATGGCTTATTCAGACGGCTTACTAATCAATTCTTAAAAGACATCTTGAAGTTAGATAGATTATCGATATCAGGAGTGCTAAATTTTATCAATTCAATTACTCCGATTTTTATTGAACAAGAGAATTGGATTCAAAATATATTCCTTCAAACTTTAGCAGTTTATTTGGTAAAAGACCTTTCTAAAATAAAATATCTTAAGAAAACTATTGAATTCTTGGAAAATATACTCAAAAAATTAGTTCCTAAAGATAGAAAATTATTCTTTTATTCATTTTTACAAAATATCCATAGAAAATTTAATCTCCCCGGCGATATAGCCGAATTTCATAGCACATTAACAGATAAATTGATTGAAAAGGATGTCAAATTATTGGAAGAGAATATTAAAAGATTAGATGAAATAGATGTGAGTAAAGATACATATGAGAAAGTTCGCAGGAGATTGCATAAGTTATATCTATATTTAATGGATATAGGAGAATCTAATTGGGCAATAGTGATTATAAAAACATCGTTTAATATTATAGTAAAATTCGAAAGTTTCGAAGATGCGGTTGAATTTATGTATAAATGTATCGAAAATCTTTCCAATAGATCTCTCGTTGCAAATATTTATGAACTATTCTGCTTCTTAGAAGGATATATGAAAGAAAAGGCGGACATCCCCTATAATAGACCTCTAATTGATATGTGGACTAAGGCTTGTAGATTATTTGCAGTAATGGGAGAAAAAAAGATTTTGTTTTTGTCATTAGAAAAATTAACCAATATTCTTGATTTTCCTGATGAAGAGTCTCAAATATTCCATTATTTCAGTACTTTCAACTATATATGGCAATTTGAATCTCAGTATCTTTCTTTCGAATCAACTGACTTTTGGAAAATGCTCTTTTTCAGAAGTTTTTATCAATTGAAAAATACCACACTCGCAGAAAAAATAGTTCCCTTCTTAGGTGTTAAAGTTTCTTCTAAAATGGAAAATCTGGAACCATTATTACATAAGAAACAGCAAAATCAAGAAGATTTATATGATTTTCTGAAGGATAAAGAAAAAAGCTTTAAAGTCAAAAAGCTTGAAATCGCTAATATGGTAATAAGAATCAATTCTCAAGGAACCTTTTCCTATGATCTTTTCTTTACCAATAAAAATAATTTTAATATGACTATTAAAAGGGAATATTGGAATTATATATATCTTTTAGAACTATATAAAGACCTTTTCTTACCTGAGAAAAAACGGTTCTATAACTTTTCTGTACAAGAATTTGGGAGAATTCTTTTTTTAAGTTTGCCCAAATCAATACGGGATAATCTTACCCACATCAACCAACAAAGTTTTAAACCCCATCTTTGTTTTATGTTTGATAATGTTAAGGTTCCGTTTGAACTCCTCTGTGATGAGAGCGGATTTACCTTTTTAAGACATCCCAGCGGTTATCTTGTTGGAGATATCCCCAATATAGTTCTAATATATATGATAAAACGGAAAGAATCTTCAAAAAGTCAAGATAATAAGAATAAAAATAATAATAAATTTAATGTATTAATAATAGATTCATTAAATGCGTTGTCACCCAAGAAGTGGGACGAAGAAACGGGAAAAAAAGAGCTTTTATATAACTTCTCTGCAGGACCAAACGAATTTATCTATATAAAAAACTTTTTTAAGGATAGGCAAGATATTCAAAACTTTAACGAATTAACTGGAACAGAGAGTACAAAACAAAAAATAATCAAAAATGTCTCAGAGGGTATTTATCACATCATTTATATCGTTGGTAACTTGGTTTTTTCGGAAATTTATCCTGATTATAGTTACTTCATAACTT
>CAZDJH010000021.1:0-10755 GCA_964505645.1 uncultured archaeon
CTAAATTCTTTTTTTTTTTTGGTTTTTTGCATTTATCTAGAAGTTCCGAATTTTCATTGCGATAGTTCTGCTTATCGAAGGAAAAAAAAGTAAGGATAATAATTGGGCTGATTAATATTCAGGAAAGTTTTTGAAGTCTTCCAGTTCTTTTTGCATTTTTTCGCTTCTTACGAGGTCCTCGTTGGTGGGATAAGGTGTTTCGGCAAATAGGTCTACCTCCGGAAATCCCAGTCTCTTCCGGACTGACTTTTCATTTTTGGCGAACCCAACACGGGGTGCAAAGTATTTTATTACCTTAAATTTGATTTTGGCTAAAAGGCCCTCCCATTCTTCTGCAAAATTGCCGCTTGCGATATTCTTTATCACATCCCTCTGTATTTGGGCAATTTTTTCCCCCACCGCCTCATACTGAGGCTGATGACATAAGATCCCATATTGCGTCCGTTTTGGATATGCTTCAATATATCTCGAAAGCCCGTAGTCAATTATGTTTCTGTAGAGCGATTTTAATTGCCCCGAGAGTAGAATTTCAATTAATCCAGAATCCACCGGATATCCCGCATCGATGATGGTTCCCATTGTTTCCAGCAACACTCTCCCGAAAGCGGGGCCGAAACCTTGCTCAGTAAAGAGGTCTAATACGGCCTCCTCCTTAAACGATACCTCAATCGCGCCCATTTGTAATGTCCCAAGAGCTTTGCATAGTCCGAGGAGATTTTCTTGAGCATGCCCAGAAGCGTCTTGTTCAACAGCGATAAAGCTAAAATATCCCCGCTTATTTAAAAATCGTTCCCGCACTCCGATACCAATCATCCGCGGAGCAATCAAGAGGATATCTATAAAATCTGGTGGAATTAAAATCTTAAATCCAATATTATAGCCGCTGGCAAAGATCAAGCTCTGATCTTTTTTAAGGTTGGGTAATAATTTCTCTTGGAAGACATCTTCCATAATTTCATCGGGAATTAGTAAAAATAAAAGATCCGCCCTCTTTACGGCTTCTTCAATAGAGAAAACTTCAAATCCATCTCTTTTAGCCCTTTCTCTATACTCATCCGCTCTATTGCCAACAATTACATTTAACCCCGAATCCTTCATATTTAGGGCTTGGGATCTGCCTTGGTTCCCGTATCCAATCATTCCCACCGTTTTACCCTTGAGGACTTCTATATTCCCATCTTTCTCACGATAAATTTTTGTCATATAAATCCGCTTTTTTTTTTAATTTTAATCATTTAATGGTTTTCTCTCCCTTAAATTCCCTCATAAAAGGCCTTATATTTGTCTCTTAACCCCTCCAGTCCTTTTGGCGGTGCTTCAATAGCCTGTGTTTCATCCATCATAGAAAAATTCAAGTTAGAATATACATCTTTTTCCAAATCCCAAAATTCGGAATTGTATGCCATTCCTTTCATAACTCTCAATTTATCTTGGCTTTCTTCCTGTCCCCATTTATCAGAGAAAGTTCCATCCTCTATTTTCTTCAGGATTCGCTCTTGAATCTTGCTTATATCGCCGCCGACACTTGAGAATTTGATCCCTCTACTTAGAGAACCGTATTGAGACGTTTGCGAATGGAAATTCATTTGCCGCACGAGACCAACCTCGATCATTTTATCTACAGTAAAGATCATCTCTTCGGATAGAATCAGTTCAATAAAGATTGCCTCTGGGGTGTACCCTGCATTGACCAAATTTCTAATTGCCTTCATCATAACAAGATTAAAGGCTGGGTAAAAGGCTTGCTTGACAAACGACTCTAATACGGTTTGCTGTTTGATCGGCATTTCAATGCCCGCCCTAGATAACCCGCCGACCGCTTTTGTTAAGGCGAGTAATTTTTCTGGGGCGTTTCCTGAATAATCCTGATGAATACTGATAAAACTGAAAAAGCCCTGCTTGTTGAGGTAAAGATTCCGTATCATTTTTCCTAACCCCCTCGGGGATATTAATAAAATATCAACATCCTTAGGTGGGGTAATAATATTATACATGAGGTAATAGCCCCTAGAAAACACGAGCGTTTTCTCACCTTCTAAATTAGGAATGATCTTGCTTTCGAATGTCTCTTCTATGGTATCATCTGGCCCTAGTATAAAAATGATATCGGCCCGTTTTACCGCCTCTTCTATGGAAAAAATCTGAAATCCATCCTTTTCCGCTCTGGATTTGTATTTCTCTATGGAACTCCCAACGATCACGCGCACTCCGGAATCCCTCATGTTTAATGCCTGAGCCTTTGCTTGATTGCCAAACCCTAAAATGGCGATGGTTTTATCTTCAAGTGCCGAAACATCTCCATCGCCTTCATGAAAAACATTAATTGACATTTTTCTTATTTTTCTACTTTTAGTTTATATTGTATGTATAATTTGATTATATTCTTTTTAAAATTTTACATTCCTTCTATAGACCTAAGGAAATTCGCGTATTGCCACATTCGTATCAGCACCCAAACCCCTTCCTCTGGATAATAAACTGGAATGCCGTGGTCTTGCAAGTAGGCGACAAATTTTTCTTCTCTCGTATTATAGCAAGTTAAAATGATAGGTTTATCGTATTTATGCTTATATTTGATTAATTCATCAAAAATAGCGATAAAAAACTCCCGCATCATTTCACCGAAATTTCTCATTGTGACCACACTGGGATTTTCCTTCATAAAATCGGGAACGTTAACAAGGTTTTTATGATATTCTGAACCCATTAATCCGTAGATTATCAACGAATCGATCTCATCACTTTTCAGTAAGAGATCTGGAAGTACGTTTAGATAATTTTGCATATCATCGGAATATGTTAAATCAATAGGATTCGTAGTGGAAGCCGTCTCGGGCATCCAAAGCTTGAGTTTCTCTTGGAGTTCTTTGCTTAGGATGGGCACCTTCATTCCGTTTGTTTCAAAAAGATCAGACATTAAAGTTCCGGGCCCCCCTCCCATAGTAAGGATTCCCACCCTATTACCTTTTGGTAAGGGTAGAGAATCAAATCCATTTAAAAGGTTTAGCATCTCGATGCTGCTTTTCACCTTTACCGCTCCAGTTTGTTCACATACGGAATCAATAATATATCCTGGAGATGTAATTGCTGCGGTATGTGATTTCGCTGACCGTGTTCCCGCCTCGGTCTGCCCAATAGGAATAATGACTATGGGTTTTCGCCGGTTGATATCCTCGACCGCTTCGATAAACTCCTTTCCACGCCGCACGGCTTCAAAATATATTCCGATACAAGTGGTATCTTCATCCTGATCCATAGCGATAAGATAATCCACCAAATCTGTATTGACTTCATTTCCAACAGAGATGATCTTGGAAATTCCTACCCCAATTTTCTCGCTTATGGCAATTAATGGTTGAACAGCATAAGTACCTGACTGGGATATAATCGATGCGCCTCCCTTTCGGGGGGGCCACGGAACGTGAGTAATATTAATATCGGGAGCAACCACTTCTCCTGAACAATTTGGCCCCATTATTTTCATACCGTATTTTTTAGCGATTTTTTTCATTTTGTCCTGCCCCTTCTTATTTCCCACCTCTAAAAATCCCCCAGAAAGAACAATTGCGAATCCCACTCCTTCTTGACCGCATTCTTCGAGGATATCATTTATATATTCGGGGGGTGTGGCAATAACTACCAAATCCACATCTTCACGAACATTCTTTATACTCTTGTAAGCTTTAAAACCGATTATTTCCTCCTCTCTTGGATGAATTGGGATTACTTTTCCCTGAAACCCCGACGAAAGTAAGTTGCTTAGATGAAGTGTACCAAATTTCTGCATTATATTTGAAGCTCCATAAAAACCAACAACCTTGGGGTTAAAGAAACCTTTCAATTTCTTATATTCAGACATTAATTTTATCCTCCTCTAATAGGATTCTTGCATCCACTACCATAATACCTCGTCCCTCTTCAAATACGACTACTGGGTTAAGGTCTAATTCCTTAATCTCTGGGTTTTCGATTAAAAGTTTACAGCAATTAGAAATACACATTTCAATTTCTTTTATATCTCCCTTTTTACGCCCTCGGTATCCATTTAATAGAGGATATGCCCTAATCCCCTTAATCATTCTGGAAATTTCATTCTTTTTAATGGGGCATACTCTATAGACTACATCTTCAAATATTTCTACAAAAATCCCCCCGAGTCCAAACATCAAAACGGATCCAAAATTGACATCTCTCAGTGCTCCCATAATTACTTCTACTACTTCATTTTCTGCCATTTTCTGGATATTCATACCCGTAATTTTAGCATTAGGATCATATTTTTTAGAATTTGCTATAATTTTGTTATAAGCTTGCTTAACTTCATTTTCAGTATTTAAATTAATCAGAACAACTCCGGCTTCCGTTTTATGCACAATATCTGGACTCATCACCTTTGCAACAACTGGAAATCCGATTTTCCTTGTAAATTCCACCGCTTCCTGCGGGGATTGAACAAGTTTATACTTCCCTACTGGGATATCATACTGAGCAATTAAATCCTTGCTCTCATGTTCCATTAAGAAAGCCCGATTATCTTCATAAACTTTCTCAATTATTGGATTTGTCATTTTTTTCATTATTTTATTTTAGAATTTTTATAATATTAAATGATAGATTGTTTAATTTGATTAGATAGATTGAAATTATTGCGAAGATCAAGTCAATTATACCGAACATGACTAATCCCAACGCGATTTCTGGTAATAAAAAAATGTTTATGATTAATATTATTTGAATTGCCAATCGTAAATAAATTATTAATATAATATTAAGTAAGTACTTCTCGATATTGAAGCTTGAACAGAATAGGATTGAACCTATGATTATGGCTAAAAGCCCCGCCGTTTGATGAAACATGGGAATCTCAATATTACTTACTTCTAAACCTAATATTTTGAGTAAGGGAATGATAAAAAAAATCATTATTAATCCCATCAAGATTTCATATATCCCCCCTATCAGGGATATGAGCTTTAATGCGGTATATTCATTTTTAACCATTGGGATTCACCTCTATCCTCACCGACCCGAAAAATTCGGTTCTCTCTTCTCAAAAAACGCCATTAAACCCTCCGTAAAGTCGAATGAATCGAAACATTTAAACAGCGCATCTGCCTCATTATTTAATGCATCAACCGTTTGCTCCTCTAACACCTTATTTATTGCGAGTTTCGCCAAGCCAATGGAAAATGTGGGTCCTTTTGCCAGCCTCTCAGCAACATCCATTACTTTACTCATAAATTGATCGTCATTAAATACACCATTTATTAAACCCATCTCTAACGCTTCTTTTGCGCTAAACCGATCACCAAAAAAGATTAGCTCCTTCGCTTTATGAATCCCTACAATTCTAGGTAGAATAAAGGTAGAAGCCATTTCGGGTATTAATGCTCTTTTCATAAAAAATGTTCCTAATTCTGCGCTTTCTTTAGCATAAATCAAGTCGCAGTTGAGGGCAATATTAAGTCCACCCCCTAAAGCCAAGCCATTAATAGCTGCGATGAGAGGTTTAGGAGTTCTTTGCATTTTTAAAACGAGCCTTTTCTGTGATACATCGATTTCGGCTTCTCCCGACTGCATTTGACCTCCATCCTCTACGTCATCCACATCACCCGCCATCCCCTGGCTTGCTTGGTTGAAATCACCCCCAGTTGAAAAGGCCCGTCCTTTTCCCGTTATGATTGCAGCTCTTATGTCTTTATTTATTGCGATTTCATCTAATGCGTCATAAATTTGATCAAACATTAGTCCGTTGATGGCATTTAATTTACTTTCTCGGTTAAATGTAATAATAACGATATTGTTTTTGCGTTTCCATTCCAAATATTTAAATTCCATTCATTATCCACCTTATTACTTCATTTATTTTACTCTCGTATTAAATATTCTAAAAAAAATAAAAATTTAAAATTAAATAACTTACATTCTCATTTCATAAGCATTTGAAGCTTAAGCATATCAGTCATGGGACCCTTGGCTTTTAACTTCCCCCCCATAAAAGCTTTGGTTGGGCTTAGTTCTCGATCCATTATATCTATGATCACTTGGCTTTCAGTCGTAATAGTTATGTCTGGATCATCTATTTCACCTTCTTTAATTTCACATTTTGATTCCTTAAATACAAGATAATAATTCTCTGTGTCGGTGAAATTAAATTGAAGGGTTTTCTCGAACCCCTCAAAACGTTCAGCCATGTCAGGGTCTTCCAATTTACTGACCATTTTTTCAATTCCTTCTACTAATTCTTCATTTACCATTTTTTTTTAACCTCCAATCTGAATTCTTTAATTTATCAAAAACACCTAAAAAAATTGTTTAGTTTTATTGTTTATTTTCCCGTCCATTTCGGCTCTCTATTACCTTCCATGAATGCTGTAAAGCCCTCAATTACGTCTTCGCTATGAAAAAGTTCTTGAAACGGTTCCCATAGAGATCCAATTGCTCTACTCCGAGTGTAGTGATATCCTCTTTGGAACCACTTTTTAGTCCATTTATGGCTCAGTGGGGCTACCTTTTTCATATTATTTGCCATTTCCATAACAGCTTCATGTAATTTCTCATGAGGGACTACTTTATTAACCAATCCCATACGATGAGCTTCTTGAGCTGAGATAATCTTCCCCGTTAATAAGAGTTCTTTCGTATAACGCATACCAATTAACTCCGGAAGTAATAAAAAGGCTACTCCACTCGCCAGACCACGTCGATTCTCCCAGAATCCCATCTCGGCATCATCGGCAGCAATCGCACAGTCACACCATAAAGTCAATTCCAAACCGCCCGCATATGTATATCCATTTATCGCAGCAATTAGGGGTTTTGGATACCGCATCATTAACTCACAGGGGTCTAAAAGGATTCCAAGAAAGTCGCCTAGGTTTTTGAACCCCGTTGTAGACATCTCTTTAATATCTAAACCTGCTGAGAAAGCTGATTTCCCCTTAATTTTGGTATCATTTCCCGTTAATACGATTAATCTCACCCCGATATCGTCCCAAGTGTCTGTTAGTACTTGACCAATACTTGCCCAGACGTCTCTACAGAGGGCATTTCTCCGTTCAGGACGGTCAATGGTTATCCAACCGACTTCATCCTCTACTTCGAACTTTATTTCCTTGTAATTTGTCATTTTTTTCCCTCTAATTTATAATTTTTCTGCCTCCTCTTTTGTAGGACCCCTCACTGATGGAGGTATCATCCTCTCATCCACATCTTGCTTAAATTCTTGCCGCCCGATGAATAGTTTTAAAATATCATTTGACCCTCCCGCGATTTGCATGAGTGCCCCATTTTTTAGAATTGTTCCTATTCCAGTTTCTTGAAGATATCCATCTCCCCCTACAATATAGAGTGCATCTAAAGAATTTTCTGTCAAGGATTGGGTTCCGAAAATCTTAGCAGTTGAAGACTTTAAGGCAAAGCTGAACATATCTGCCTCTCCCGAGTCTAAAAGCTTCGCCAAATAATAAATGTATACTCTAGTGAGATGCATTTTCATACTGATGTTAGCCATTCTTAATTGAACCCCATTAAAACGTGAAATGGGCTGCCCAAATTGGACTCTTCTTCTTCCATAGGCTCTCGAAGTCTCCAACAAGTTCTTAGTTGAACCCACGACGCTTGCAATTCCTAAGCGCTCTATATTCAAGGCAGATGTCATTACTGTCCATCCGTCGCCTGGCCCCAGGATCATATTCTCCTTTGGGACTCTCACATCTTTATATCGGAGCACTGAATTTGCCATTTCTACATCCCCAATTAATTCATTTACTTTTTCTGTGGTGATCCCCGGGGTCTCTCTTGGCACGATGAAAGCAGATAAGTGGCGATAGATACGCTTCATATCTGGATCTGTATTAGCATAGACTAAATGATAATCTGAAAGACAACCTAACGTAATATATCTCTTCCATCCATTCAAGACCCATTCATCACCATCCTTTTCAGCTCCAAGCTGAATTCCCGCGGCATCATTTCCCACATCAGGTTCTGTGACGGTAATACTTGCCCACTTTTCTCCCTTCACTATAGGTTTGAGAAATTTCTCTTTTTGCTTTTTGGTTCCGAATAAGTGAATGGGGCCCGCCCCAAATACACTGGTTAATAGCGGATTTACATTTATATTGGATCTGCCAATCTCTTCATTAAGTATCGTATATCCTGCGTAGCCTTTATCACGACCTCCGAACTCTTCCTCGGCTAATACCATTAAGGGGTGAAACCCCCTCTCTACACAGAGTTTAGATGCGTTCCATTGAATTTCCATTGGATCTCCGTTTCTTTGCATAATAGCTTGCATTCGTGGAACTAATTCATTGTCTACGAATGCTTCTACTTCATCAGCAAACTGGCGTGTTTCTTTATCCCACCACGGCATATAGTCAAACATTATCGATACCCCTCCGCATCATAGTCTTTATATGCATCCTTTCCCATTCCGAACTTTAGATTAACCTCACCGATCTCGTTCAATCCCTTCCAAGAAATTTTAGCTAACTTAACTTTTTCACCTTCCGTATAAAGATTAGCCCATTCCTTCTCCGCAAGAACCTTTAAGGCAGGTTGGATTTCTCTATTCTTTACCCCGAGTAGCTCGGCCATTTGGGGAGCTTCCATGTGTAGGGCTTGATTATATTCAAAACCTTTCGCTAAGAGCTTTAATGCTCTTTCTTCTAAATCTTGTGACATGATTCTATACCTTTGAGTAATTTTATTTAAATAAACGTTTTATTTCTGATACAAGAAATAGTAATCAACCCATAAATTTAAAGAAATCGTAAGGCTCTTCCTAAGAAAATTGGAGTAACTTTAAATTCTTTATAAGCGTTTAAAGAGAATTAATTTCTTTTAACTAATACGAAGAAATTTAAATTGTTCTGATTTATTCATTACTTAGCAAGTATATATATTTGAAATTTTATGCTTAAAAACTAATTTATGAGATGAAAAATGAAGATCCATGATCTTTTTTTTGAATTTTCTAATGAAAGCAGAATTGCAGTATTTAGGAGCTTAGCAGAGAGAGGTAAACGTCATAATGAGATAGAGAAGGTTCTAGATATTCCTGGCTCTGAAATTTCTCGGCATTTAGGAAGGCTCCGTGAGAAAAATCTCGTTGTTAAAACTAAAGAAGGAAAATATAAAATTTCAAACATTGGAACTATTTTCAATCACATAATGGATATTTTTAAAACATCCATAAAACATAAGGACTTTTTTAACAGTCATGATATAACTTCGATTCCCCTTCATCTTATTTTGCAGTTAGGGAAGATGCAAACGCTTGAGTTAAGCACGAAGACGCTCCAAAATATCGAGCTATGGTCGGATTTGGTGAAAACCTCCGAAGACTTTATCTATGCTATTTCCAACCAGTTACAAAATTCCCTTCTTCCCATAGTGGAACGCAATATCTACAAACAAGATATGGAAATTCGGGCGGTAATTGATAACAATCTCTTAAAGTCGTATCAAATCCCGAAGGAATGGTCCCAGAAGTTTGAAAATCCCATTAAGTTTTATAAAAAGTTGAATATATACAAAAATATAAGGATTGTGGATACTATTGGGCTGTCAATTGTGGTCTCGGAAAAGGGGGCGATACTTTTTCTGAATCAAGATGAAGATATCGATTATAGCCAGTGTTTGATCGACAATCATCCCTCTTTTATTGAATTTTGTAAAGATTTATTTATCTTCTACTGGAAACAAGCCGATTCCATCAAACCCTTTATTGAACAAGTGTCCCAATCAATTAACCCTTAAGGTCGATATTTCCCTTAAATTTCAGAAATATTTAATGATAATAATATGTGTATCCAATATTGATGGTTAGTACTCTTAATGGATGTATTAAATTTATTCAATTGATATTTTTTGGTATAACCAGACTTTTTTATACTCTTTTAAATCTTTTGCTTTTTTAAACCAGCTTTTCTTATAAAATTCAATATTTTCTTCTGATATCTCCAAAATTTAATAGCGACATCCTATCTCATTGGAGAATTCCATTGCTAGACCTACACAACAATCACAGATGTAGCTTCAAACCCCTTTTTTATGCCATTTATTGTCGACACAGAGTCTTCCAATAAGCAAACTTGGATATCTCAATAAGTAAATATCTCTTTTATGTTTAGCTGTAAGTCGATCGGCTGCTATACATGACATTGCAATAGTTGTATATCTTCCAAACATTTGTCTAAAAAGGCTGATTCCAATAAACCTTTCATAGAAAAAATTTCAAAATCACGATCTGTTTAAAATTTGAATTATTTGTTTAAAAAAAGGGAATCAAGTATAGAGAATATTTTAAGTAAATTGTTTCGGATTTAATTTTAATTTTAATACCTATAATCTTTCATCTTGTCAACGGTAGTATACATCCTTTTCCCTCTAGTCCGTAAATAGTCCATGGCTTCTTCTATTCCTTCCACCGTGAGATTAAACATGGGAAAGATCCCCGAGATCACCCTACGGGTCCAGGCTTGCCAGTCAAACCGGATTATTTCGGGATTAAGCCATACAACATTGTTTTTGAAATGATTATCAATTTCCTTTAGGTAATATAAGCCAGACATTTCGTTCCGATGATAGTAATAAATGGAACCATAACGTGCCGTGAGTTCGCTCGCCGCCATTGCGGCATCCCCTACAATTACTACTTTATATTTGGAATCGTATTTCTTTATAAAATCCTCGAATTTAATGGCTTGTCGGGGGTCTCGTTTTGCATTTTCATATAACCGTTCATAG
>CAZDJH010000021.1:10765-18745 GCA_964505645.1 uncultured archaeon
TAGACGCAATTGTGGAAATAATAATATTTGAAATCTTTCCAATGGGCCATATTGTTAGCCGCTGAGAACAAAAGGTTTACTAGATGCGCGTATGGAGTCATACTCCCCCCCACATCCATTAATAAAACGAGCTTTACGTTATTTTTGCGTTTCTTTTCAAAAACCAGCTCAATATCGCCTCCATTTTTGGCGGTTTTATCAATCGTCTTATCGATATTAAGCTCATCTTGTTTCCCTATCTCATCTAATTTTCGTAGTCTTTTAAGAGCCACCTTAATTTGCCGTGTATCCAAGACAATATCCTTGCGATAGTCTCGAAATATTCTCTTTTGAGCAATTTGAACTGCCATTCGCATCCCAGAACTTCCGCCTACGCGAATGCCCATCGGATTACGACCCCCGTGACCAAATTGTGATTGCCCCCCAGTGCCAATCCATTGATTTCCGAAATTATGTTCCTCATCTTGTTTTTTCATTAATTCTTCGAAATGGTCTTGGAGTTCTTCGAGATCAAAATTCGCATTTAAAAACTCTTGGAACTCGTCCTGATATCTCTGCTCCATTTCATCGAATTCAAACGGCTTCTCCAACCAATCCCAAATCTTGTGCTTAATCTCATCGGGAAAATTGAGCTGAGCATCCTTAAAATAATTAGCGAAAGCTATATCATAGACATCAAACTGATGTTCGTTTTTGCAAAATATAGAACGCGACACATAATAGAACTGGATCATATTTCCGATTAGCCCCTTGTTTAGGGCTTCCATTAGCGTCATATATTCTGTAACACTTACTGGCAGTTGTTCCCGGAGGTAATAAAAATAATCTATAAACATTTAGGTTGGAGTGGGATATAGGCTTTAATTTGGGTTTATTTTTAGTTCTATCTAGTATCTTGCTTAGAAATATAATAATATAAGGTATAACTCTTCTATGGGTAAAAAAAGATTATGAAGGAAGTCTCAGCTTATCCAAGGCGATTTCTAGGTCGCGTTCTTTCTTAACTAACACGCCCAAGAATGGAAACGACCGCTGGAATTCCTCGATCGAAATACCGCTTTTCAGCAATACACCGATCCAATCTAATAACTCTGATGTTGAAGGCATTTTTCGTAGATTGGTGATTGCCCTCAACTTATAAAACTTGCGTATGCATTGGTCTAATAGGTTTTTCTTTAGCTCGGGATAATGGATTAAACAAATGTCCTTCATAAATTCCTTATCGGGAAATTCTATGTAATGAAATACACATCGTCGCAAGAATGCATCCGGTAATTCTTTCTCATTATTCGAAGTGATAATGACAATTGGACGGTGTTTTGTTTTAATAAATTCATCTGTTTCCTTTATATAAAACTCCATTACATCTAATTCCTGAAGTAAGTCATTCGGGAATTCTATGTCTGCCTTATCTATTTCATCGATAAGGAGAACAACTTGCTCATCGGCAACAAATGCTTGTCCTAAGGGTCCAAGCTCAATGTAATCGTGGATATTATTTACGTCTCTTTCCTCAGTCCCGAATCTAGAATCATTCAACCTCTGTACTGTGTCATATCTGTACGCACCGTCAATGGCTTCTGTTGTGGACTTGATATTCCAGATAATCAGACGCTTGTCTAATGCTTCGGCAATTGCGTGAGAAAGTAACGTCTTGCCAGTTCCAGGTTCGCCTTTCACGAGCAAGGGCCTCCCGAGCGCAATTGTAACATTGACGATATTTTGGAGTTGCGGATCGGCGATATATTTAACTTTATCTGTATTTACATTGCCTTGAAATTTGTTAAAACTTTTACTCATGTTTAGTTAAATAATGCAAAAATAAAATATTTTTTGATTCAACAATATGTAGGGAAAGATGATTTTCCCTTTCTCATCTTTGAATAGATGTATACGGGATCTCTTCTCCTTAAATATTTCTTTATATTGCCTATTTTCCCTTTCTTTAGAAGCTTAGTAACTTTGGGAATAATTAAAGGTTAAAAAAAGTATAAAAAAAAGTGTATAGTTTTTTGGAGTTTCATCTCAATTTCCATCTATTGGAATATCTTTTCTGATAACGCTTACGGTTGTAATCGACTGCTCTCTGCGACGAGTTCATATGTTTCCAAGCACATTTCTCACAGTAATACTTATCTCCTATTTTTACGACTTTAGTAGGAGGTATCCAATTTTTTCCACAATCTGCACATTTCAAAATAGCATCACTTTTTATTTTTGGTAATTTTTGGTTAAAATCTATTATTTATTTGGCTTTTTTGTATATTAAGATGGTCAGAATTATTATTAAAGATTCTTTAACATTTGAGGAATATCGAGGTTTGGAACTCGTGGTTGAAATCCCTCATGCTGTAATCCTCGAATATACGGTCCGGCTTGCATCTCCAAACCGTTATTGGCGGCAAGTAAAAACGAGTAAAGAGCCACCTGCCCATTAGATTTAATATTTACGAGGCCGTAATTAAACCAGCTTAAGTTGTCAAAAGGAAAATATTCAATCGCTCGTTCAAACCATCTTTTAGCATTTTCTGCTTGACGCATTTTATTGTAGCATGAACCACAATTGCACATCGCTTTTGCTACGAGATTTTCTATCTCCGTCATATGACCTGGGTTCATGTGTAAATTCGGCTTTATTTCCCATAATTTAGAAACATTATATCTCCTCTGATAACCATCTACTAATTGTTCATAAAATTTGATCGCATCGGAGAGTTTATGATCTTTTTCATGGATCAATGCTAAATGATATAACAATAGAATTTTTTGCCTATTGTCTGGGTTCTTGGAATTAGCCATTTCTAATGCATCAATAGCAGCAGAATTATTTCGTAACTGATGCCGTGCAATTCCCAGATTGATCCAGGCATCTACATAATTCCGATCGATATTGACCGCTTGTTGATAGTATTGCTCTTTAGTTCGCCAATCGGATGCATTTAAACCCTGATTAAAAAGCCTTTCAGATTCTCCATTCGCCATAACTTATCATCCTTTTTTCTTTATTTTTAATTAATTTTAATATCAATAATTCTAATTTACATTATACTTAGAAGAATTAAAAGTCGACATCAAATTTTCGTGTTCCACCTTGCGGTTTTATATCCCCCCCTCGGATAGGTCCACCAAATCCTATAATTTTCTTCTCATTTCTCCTTGTTGGCATTATTTCCACTTCTTCATCAAGAATTTTCACATTAGAAGATTCCACCGGAGTCGAAATTATCATCTTGCTTTTATTTGACACAGTTTTAAATATTATATCATATTCATCGTATTTCTTGATACCTTTCTTGATCGGATTGAATTTATATGTATCTAACCAATATCCAAGGAGTTTGCTTATGCTATTGATTAAATATTCAACTTCCCAAGCACTACAATTCATAGATAATATAATACTTAATGTGAGATGTACCGTCTTATGTTCATACCCTGTTGCACGGTCTATACATGGAATTGTCCGGTAAGATATTGTAGCACTTACATCTTCTTGACCATTTACGCTAATTGTTTCACCGACGGGAATTTGACAAAGGGGGCAGTCAACATTGAAGGAAAAATAGGGTACTTTTTCTAGTCTTTTTAATTGTATTAGTGGATTTTCTACAAATGGATGTCGTTTATCAGCTGCTTTTGGAACAGCAGAGAGAGTGATAAGAATTCGATGTGTTTCGTAAGTTTTTTGACATTCCATATGATATAAATCTACTAGTTTATCTGAAATCCGCTTAAGAAAAACATCCCGGTCAATTAATCCCGAATCACCTTCGCTCAAACCTTTAAGACCTCTATGATTTCATTTTTTTTTTGAATTTTTCGAGATTTTTTCTAAAGAATTGCCGCAAAAATTGGAGCCACTGCTGATATCGCCTTTAATGTGTTATTTAAAAGCGGTGCTCCCTTTTTTAGATAGTTTAAAGCCCGACTAATAACTCTGGGCTGGGGAAGCCTCGATATTGCTTTTACACTATGTTCGGTTTTCTGAATCCATTCTTCAGTTGCAGTATTTACTTTGCTAATTCCGCTGAATAAAATACCAATCGCTTCAAGACTTATTGAACCTACCGATGTTGGTAATCGTCCATTATTCCGCTCATACTTTAATATTATAGCCTCTCCATCGGCAATTCTATCTTGTAGAGTGAGTATTTTATTTACAATTTCTGGATTGATTTCGTATTGAATTTGTTGGATGAGTTCATCTATCAAAATAAGTTGGTCAATTGAAGTTTCGACATTAGGGATTATGTTGTTAATATCATACTTGACATTTTGTAGTATCATCAAGCGCGCATCTGTTCCACGGCTTCGATATTGGCTTATATTATCTTCCATATCCTCTATGAGACTTAAAATGACCCTACCTTTCCTATGAAGCATTTTGTATTCTGGACTTAATAGAAGTTCTTCAAATTTAATATCATTTCCCCTCTGATATAATATTTTCTATAACCCATTTAATATACCATTATATAAAAAGATTCATATAGATCCTTTATAAGATTGATCATCTGGATTCTCTCTTTAATTGAATCATGATAAATTACTTTTTATTAATGGAGACCGAACTTGCTGCTATGATTTCTATTAAACCTATTCAGAAAATATTTCCTTTGATGATAATTAAGTCATTAAGTTATAACGACATTTTAAATAGGATTTAAAACGGGAATTAAAGGCTTTTGCGAAAATTTCCCATTTTTTTTATCTCTTCATTTTAATAAAAGTTTAAGAGTTATGAAGATCCTGTTAACTTAAGTTTCTCGGAAACTAAAATCTTTAATTTAATTTTTCATTAGATCCAGTAATTTATAATAATAGGGTTTTATTACTCTAAAATGCGTGATATTATTACATATCCTCAATTTTCGAAGGAACGGAAGAATTATGAAGATAAAATCGGAATTAAGTTTCTTACCGAAAAGCTAGAACTGGTCTTAGACCGTGAAAAATGCACAGGGTGCTGTGTCTGTGTGAGAGTGTGTCCAAAAGACGCGTGGGCGAGGGCAACTCCAGAAGGTCCAAAAAGATTTTTTGGAAAAGAAGTTATATATAAAAGACAATATGCCTATATTCCTTTTATTCAAGATCCAAGCAAGTGCGTGTATTGCGGCTTATGTACTTACACTTGCCCGTTCGATGCGTTAGGAGTGAAAAAAGACGAGATTATTATTCCCCCAGAGGAGATTAAATTGGTGAAGGAAAACGCGGTACCCAAATTGGAGTGTAAGATGGTGGAGTTAGGGGACGGAAAATCCGCTAAGGTGTATGTGGACGGGACTTTGAGCATTGATATCTCAAAATGTAATACGGGATGTACTAATTGTTCGGATATATGCCCCACGGGAGCGATTAAGATATCACCCGATATCATCCGAGAGGATCGCTCTTTTGAGAAAAACATCAAGCTCGAGATATATCATAATGAGTGCATTTATTGCGGCGCATGTTATTCGATATGTCCAACAGAAGCATTACAGCTCGATATTGAGGATGTTCATTATTCAGGCGACTACAATAGTCCATTTTGGGATGAAGTAGTAGAGAAAATCAAACTCAATGATTCAAGTGAATCATAAGAAGTTTTCCAAGATTCTATTGAATGAATATTTTTACTTCATCAATCCCTCTATTATTAAAAGAGATAAAAAAAGTTAATAGTTTCAAATTGTTTGAGTTTTCTTCGGATTAATTGAGTATTGAAGCCTGCTGAAACCATTAAAACTGCCACTAGGATAATAGATTCTCTTATTAATCTCTATTTCGTCTATATAATTGAAATATCATCGCTATTGCTAGTATAATCATACCAAGAATGCTTACAAGAACAATTTCCATAACAAGAATAGAGCTAGTTAATCGTTCAAGGAGAATTCCCAAAAGAACCCATATACCTACTCCCGCATAAATCAAATCGTTCCGAGTAAATAACACGACCAAGTAAATAGCGAGGGCGACGAGAAGAACCACTACCCCCCAATTTGTATCGGTGAGAATGAAGGTCGGCTCATTGAAATTTATGCTTTCTAAAAAGGTTGTTATTGACACAATTGTTGCTGTAGTAACCCAACCTGTGTACATGCTCCATGGTACGACTATTGCGATCTTTTCTTTTAGAGGTCGGGGTTTTCTATTGATGTCCAATCTCAAGTAGCCAATCACAAGAAATACAAGGTATAGCACCATGCTTAATGTTGAGAGCAATATAATCTGGAGGACCCAAAAAATATACCATAAACAAGCCATGATCGTCGAAAGAATAAAAAAAACGCTTATTCGCTCTACATATGGCATCTCTATCTTATTTCCGGCGCTTTTAAAAAGATCTCGCGCTTGATATATCAGATATATCCCCAGAAAAAGGAAAATGGGCCCCCAAATAGCAAACGTAAACCCAATTGGGTCAATAACGCTTTTTTCACCGGGAGATTGGAATATATTGGAAAAGTTCCCTTGCCCCATCGAGAGTAGGGATAATATAATTGCTAAAAGAATAGGTATGAAAATATTCCCAATTTGTAAAATTCTTTTTTTATTAGTCTTTGTCATAATACAATAAATAATTTAAAAGAGATTTTAAAGTATTAGTCTATATCTCAAAAATCTATTCTTAGTTCGTTCTAATATAATATGGGATAGAAATAATTTTTATTAAAATCCCGATGATTTCCGTTTAATTAGAGAAAATTAATTCATCAATTCAATTAAATTGGGAAAAGTTTACCCTTTGCTCTTACATCTGTTTAATTATTTCTCGTAATATTAGTTCACCCGTAGCACCGATCATTACACCACGATTGACTAATTGTTGACCACTCACAGAGATATCTTTATCTAAGAGCTTTCCATCCTTGAAGAGCAGTAAAGTGGGAACTGTTGAAATTTCTAAAGCATCCTTGAGGTCTTGATTCTGCATAATATCAATCTGGATTAATTCGATGAGTCCTTCTTTTTTAAATTCTTCTAACACAGGGCTTAATGTCTTGCAGGGCATGCACCATTCAGAAGAAATATTAATAATGAGCTTCCCTTCTTTTACCCCCTTTATTCCAAATTGGGTTAAATCATCCACGGTTAAGGTGATGCTAAATCACGTTTTAATTAAAGTATTATAGTAATTATTAAAGTTTATGCCCGCAATAATGACAATGTATTGCTTGAGGGGGATTTTTTATCCCGCATTCTTCGCATATGATTGTATCTTCTTTACTGCGTTCTTGTGTCAAATCATTATATTGTTCAAAAAGAACATTCAACTCATTCCCTTTTTTATTAAGTTTAAAGGCGTGTGCATGCTTTTCTATTTGCTCTAATATTGAGTTCCACTTTTCCCATTCATTTATATCCGAATCTAATAATGATTTGGGTTTGTTATATCTCGATATGAGTCCGTCTTTACTTAATAATATATCTTCTTCCCCTGAGGTTTGATTAAATCTTAGATTCTCTAATTGCTTTTTGTGCAAATATCTTTGGAGCATGTTCTTCTCTGATCGGTTTATCAGATATTCAATAAATGATGGTTTAAGTCTTAAAAAACCACTTTGATCTTTTTTCATGCACACTATACTCTTAACATTTTCTTTAATCGATTTTCTCCTGACTTTTATTTGTTCATCAATCTTTTGCTTTAAATCTGCGATTTTGGAATTAATTCGCCCCTTAATTTCAATTAGGTCTCTCTGTTTATCCTGTTTTATATATTTATTTACTTTAATTACGCTTTTATCTATTCCATATTGATTTAGGTTTAATTGTTGCGGCTTAGATGGTTTTTTATTGTAATAAATGGCGGCTGGAGATTTATTATGATAGATATTCCTAGAAATTCGCGGACCTAGATTGGAATACTTAAAACCACTTGCGGTAGCTTGTCTCATTCCATTTCTACCGTGTCTCATCCTTTTCATTTTAATATTATCACCCACTTTTTATTTTTTTTGTTATCTATTATTTTGAATAGATATTCACTAAAAA
>CAZDJH010000022.1:0-18477 GCA_964505645.1 uncultured archaeon
TTACATAATGCGTGTGTTCTTTCGAAGCTCTCGATAAGACCTTGAAAGACATATTCTTCCCCAAAATGCTTGCAAATAGCTAAGTTATCAATGGAGAGCTCGAATGAGGGGATTTTATCAGGTTCCTCATGACTCATAGAGGTTAATATACGTTTTCGAGCGTTCATAATATATAATAAATATAGATTCTGGATTTTAAATTCTATCGAAATGACAGAAATTTTTAAGAATTAACAGTTACTTATTTTAATTTCATATTCCACTCGATCAAAATATTATGAATTTTCCCTAAAATTTAGTTTAGACACAATCAACGGAACCAAGAAAGCGATCAAGAGTAGTACAAAAAAACTGGTGATTGCCATTATTAATTCAAATAAAATAACGAGTTCAGCACTGATATAAAAATAGAATAGTGTGGTTAGGGAGTTACTAAATCCATGGTAGACGATGGGAGCCACCAAACTATTGGTTTTTTCGTATAGAAAGCAGCATACAATTGCAAAGGGAAACGTGTTAATCACCTTGGAGATAATATAGGGAAGATAGAGGTTCACGGTCAAATCGATTCTAATCAACCATGGAATATGGAAAATCATGAAAACCGTTGAAGTAAAGAGGGTAGCATACCAGAAGGACTTTCCCGACCTTCGCATTTTGGTGAAGAAATATCCACGGAAGATCAACTCCTCCGACACTCCAACCGCAAGCATTTGATAGGGTAGGGTGAAAAATTGACTAATTTCGAATAATTCAACTTGACAAAAGGCATTCGTACCGCTAAAACTAAACGAAAGCAGTAGATGGAATACACTGACTATTCCGATATTAATAAGGGCAGTAATGCATCCGAGTAGAATATTTTTCTTAAGAGATTCCTTTTTCAATCCAAACACCGAGATATATATCCCTTCCACGAGAATAATCTGAGAAACTACCATATACAAAAGCGGTATTTTTTCAAAAGTAATCCCGAATTTCCAGATCATTAATTGTCTTGGAACCCAAAGAACCACCATGAATACGATAAAAAGCAACATGGTATTTCTAAAATCGACATCTCCACCTAAGGTTTTTAGTTCTCTTTTCTCTTTTATGAACCGAATTAAATAAAGTAATATAATGTAGAATACAATTGAAAATACGATCGGCATAATATAGAATTCCGGATATTCTTCGGAGCCTTCAATCCAGATATTAAAATCAAGCAGTAAAATAATCGAACATAACCCAATGTATAAAAGATAAGGGACAATCTTTATCAGATACTCTTTTCTTCGATCCATCTATTTCAACTTTTAGTTATCTAAATATATTTTAAAAATTATTCACCATTATATAAAAATGGTTTTAAATTTCTCACCAGAAAGAACCTTAAAAAGTGGATTCATAAACGTCCCAATCATTTACAGGGTAGGTTTATGTCAATGGCAAAGCATCATGAATAGGGTTTTTGAGATATTAACACCATACATAAACCATATTGAGTACGAAACTAAATCCTTACATTCGGATGAAGCGGTAAAAATGAATTTATTTCACAAATGTGTAATGATTGACGGAGAAATTCTTTCTGGTATGATATATCGTAAAATAGCCTTGTTTTTGTCCGATAATTAAATCAGCATTTTGTAAAATTTTTAGATGATATGTGATAGAACTGTCTGGTTTCTGAAAAAGTCTTGCTAATGCACACGTACACATAGGTTTGCTCTCAAGCATCTTATATATGTGATATCGTAATTTATGTCCTAGTGCTTTATAAATTTTGAAATCCTTTTGGATTTGTGGATTAGTTTTGACATTTTCCAACATTTCATTACTTTCTTCCAGGAAATCTTCACATGTCGTTTCTGGTTCTATCTCATCTATATAATTTTCAAATCTGTTTTGATTTTCTTTCATAGGAATTATAATGATTTATTTATTTTAGGTTTTTTCATTTTGTTTTGAAAAAACTTAAATTAGATTTAATATTTTTTCATTTGTAATTAAAGAAAATAAAAGGTTGAATCTAAAATGGATAAATCAGAGTTTGAACAAGTAAAAAATATTGGCTATTATGACGAATTTATGGAAACAGCCTTAGATTTTGATGACCTTACAATGGAAGATTATCAAGATTTTATGCCGAAAGTCCTCCCCGTTATTTTACAACAAAAAGAAAAGGACCCTGTTCTAATTTTCGAAAGTGTAATTGATAAATTGAGAAAGAAATGGACTGCTTCTGAAGAATTACCTTTTCATGGTCCTTGGCACCATGGAATAGTTCCAAGTGTAATTATAAAAGCGTTGAAGAATAATGGTTATAAATTTACAGAAAAGGATATCAAAGAGGCTTTTAATAGAGGGCTTAAAATACCCGCAGGCGCTTGTGGTTTTTGCGGTATTTGTGGAGGAGGCTCTGGCCTGGGGATTGCTATAAGCATAATAGAACGCTCTAATCCTTTCCATGATAAGACTCGTTCAAATTCTTTTATAGCTGCAAAAAAAGCCAATGAAAGAATTGGAAAACTAGGTGGACCAAGATGCTGCCGATTAAGTGCATATACCGCGCTAGACCAGGCTCAGAAAATATTAGGTGAGATGGGTTATGATGTACCGCGCTCCAGGGTGGTTGGGCGATGTAGCATTTGGGAGCTCAATAAGGAGTGCCATAAGGAACGCTGTCCTTATTTTCCTAAAGACTAATAAGATTTTTAATTTCAGTTATTCATTTTTTTTTATTTTTAATTATTTATTTTCAATACATTCCTTAAAGTCTTTATAGACCCTTTTTATTAACATTTCCGATTCCTTCTGAATAATCAATGCTTGCATAACGATAAGACAATGTTAAATTATCCCATAAATAATCAATTCTTTTCTGGCATAAATAATAAATTAATATTATGTTGTAAAAATGTTGCGATAAAGGATTCTGGTGAAGTTAAGAAGGGATTTCATGAGAAACTCGATTCTGAGTCCATTGGTCTATGAAATAATAATAACGTTTTTAATTATAAAAAGATTATATTTTTCCTAATTTGAAGTATTTTATAATTTTTAAAAGAAATTAATTTAAAGATGTAAACAAATGTCTAAAAAAGGTTTAATTGTCGACCCAAATGAAATCTATAGAGAATTACGGGCATTTTTGAGCCCAGAACTCTCCCTTGAGTTGCCCGAACATGAAGTCACTAATAAACTCCTAACCAATATGTTTCCTGAAGAGGAAGCCTTTTTAGTCGTGAATGGATTTAAAAAGACCATTCGCCCAACCACTGCCTGGAGAATTAGAAAAAGGACCAACCTCCCAAAAGATAAAGTCAGCGAGATCTTGGAACGTATGGTGTATACGGGTAAATTAATAAAATATGGCCCTTTTTATTTGGTACTGCCATATATTCCCGGAGGATTCGAATTTTATTTTACCACTGGAAGGGACGATCCCGAAAGGATGAAAAAAGCAGCCGAAGCTCACGATGAATTATTTGATTTAGGGTATCCTTTAGGATTGGGAAAAATGAACCCTCCGATTTATCGGGTGATCTCCACGATTCAACCCACTACAGAAGTGATTGAAGTAAACAAATCATTAGATGTCCAACATCAAGTCCTCCCTTATGAAGTGATGAGAGAGTATTTAGCCGAAAAAGAAAGCTTCGCTGTGGTTGCGTGTAGTTGTAGAACCGCGGCAAAAATGGCCGGTCACCCATGCAAACGTACCGATGAAAATTTTTGTATTACTGCAGGAATGCTTGCAAAATACTCGATTAAAACGGGTGTAGGGCAGAAAGTTACTTTAGACGAACTAATGGAGATAATGAAGAGAGCGGAAAAGGAAGGGTTAGTCCATCAGACAATAAATATAAAAAGGAATTCGGGTTTTATTTGCAATTGCTGCCCTTGCTGCTGTGGATTTCTAAAATCGGTAAAGGAATTGAATAATTATAGTGCAATTATTAAATCTAACTTTGATCCTATATTGGACAAAGATAAATGTTTTGTGTGCTCAGTTTGTCGAGATATATGTCCCATGGAAGCAATTTCAGTAAATGGATCTCCCGAAAGTTCAGAAAAGCAAGAAATAGTCATTACTAATGAGTTATGCATTGGATGCGGGTTGTGTGCATCCAATTGTCCAAACGGAGCAATATCACTCAAAAAAGTAAGGGATTATGAGCCGATTAAGGGAATGTTGGGATATATTAGAAATGTTGAAAAAGAGAATTGAAAGCATTTTCCCGTCATTTCTATAAAAAATGTTTTTATTAGAGTTCAGAAAAAAGTATGTATTTCTTCAAAATTCAAATTCCGCCCCAATTTCAAGGAACGACGCCTCTATCGTATTTTCATTGAGGAATTCCACTAGTTTTTTAGCACTTTCCTCTTCTCCCGGACTAAAATGATACGGGAACACGACTTTTGGATGTACTTCCTTTAAGAAATCCAAATAGTCATCTAAGTTGTCCTCAAAACACGCGACGAAACAGTAATCTATCTTCTGCTTTATTTTTCTTAATTTTTCCGAAAATTCCGCGGAATCTGCCGTGTGAAGCACATTGATATCCCCAAAAGTTATTAAATAAGCATAGCAATCCTCTGCTTTGTAGCATTTTACTCTGTATGGTGTGATAACAGTATTGTCTAATTCTATTTGCTTTTCTTCTTTGATCTCTTCGATCTCCAGGTCATCGCCTTCTATTTCAAGGTTCTTGGAACCATAGATTGTGAGGTCTTCCTCCTTGTTTCGATATTTATCCTTAATCTCCTTAATCTTTTCTAAATCAAAATGATCATCATGCCCATGGGTAATAAATATCGCCTCAATTCCTTCCATTGGATGTTCAAAATAGTGCGGATCAATAACAAAATGATCTTGGAGGGTCTTTATTTCTAAACAACATCGTCCCAGAAATCTTAACATTACCATTTTATTCACCTAAAAGAAATAATTCCTTAAAATTATAATAAATCTCCCTAACTTTTAATTTATTGCAGATTACAATACATAGACTTACTTTATAAAAAAATAACAATAGATATTATCGTTTCGAAAGCGCTTCTCTGAGTATTCTTCTGTTGGTTTTCGGGTAATAGCGCACATAGTCAAGTATATTCTCTTCATCAACAATATGCATGTATTTAGCTATGTCTACGATGATTTTTTGACTGTGAATACCGTTATATTTCCATAAATAAATAAAATCCAATACTGTCTTCTCTTTATCGGAGAATTTTACTTTTCGATTGACTATACCGAAATTAAATAAGGAATACTTAAATTTTATGAACTTAAACGACCTTCCTGCGATTTCTATAGGGGCACCCTTAAATAACCTGTTTGTGATTATATAAAAGAGGTCCTTATCATGCTCTTCATCAATTCCATTCAGTTTTAATGCGGTATAAAGCCCATAATACCAATCTGTGATTCCCTTAAGTTCAAGACCTTTTCCTACTAATTCCAATAGGGAATATTTTAATTTCTTAGAATTGATTTCCTCTTCGCTTTTGACATAATAGATACCTTCAAATATCTGTAAAATATAACGCTGATTTACTAGATACCGGATGACATTATTGAAGTTGTAATAAAACTTACGGCTATATTCTTTTATCTCAGAGGAAGTAGTAAATTCTTTATCGTTTTCTCTGAGTTCCGATAAGACACGCTTCATGCTCATTTTAATTTAACTCTTAATGACTATAAGGAGAATTTAAACCCAAAAAATGGGGATTTGTATGATAATTAAATGATTGTGATTTGAGAAATATTACATATCATAAATTTTTTTTGTTTTAGAATTTTTATTATTAGTTATTTTTTAGATCTTTTTTTTACAATGTTATAAAATATTATCAATAGATAAAAATGCGAAAAAAACGTATAAAAAAAGCAATTATTAGGATTAAACAAAGAAGTCTTTATCTATAAAGATCAATAGTGCTAATAAAAATTCAATAAGACCAATCAATATATTTAAGATTATTCAAAATTTACGATTCGTTCACAGTTCCAAAATGGTCTTCGTAGGTCTCACGTTCTCGATCGGATATTCTTTTTTGAATCCCCCCTTTGTTAATGGGGGGTTTAGCTTTTTTCGATTGGTCTAGTGGCTTCAAAACCTTATATTCATCATTTTCATTTTTTGATAATTCAAATTCTTTCTTACAAATTCTGCAAACGAATTTATTATCTTTTGGAATTTATTATCTTTTGGAATTAATAAGTTATTACAATGAGGGTAATAATACATTAATATGATCAACCCAAGTTTAGAGGGATTTAAATTAAAAAATCAAATATATTTAAAATAATGTTTTTTCCTTAAAAATATTAAATCTAATTTTATTCCTTTTAAGAATTAATTAAAAATTTAGATGGGTTTGATTTAAGAGATAATAGAAAATTAATATATTAAATAACTTATATTTAAATAAGATGGGACTTCTATTAACATAGAATGGGGAAGAGAAAGAAAAAAGTAATCATCCAACCAATTGGAAAAATTAAAAGGGAAATCCTCTTGTTTTTAAAGGAGGAGTTAGAAAAAAAGTTATCTTTTTCCTTCTTAGTTTATAGACTCGGTAATAACGAATTCCCACTGGATCTATCGGAATATGATAGTTCTAAAAACCAATACAACGGGTCAAAAACAATAATTAGATTATATAATCACTTAACCGAAGAAAACGCATTTAGAATTTTAGGTATTATGGATGAGGATGTATATGCTAGAGACCTTAATTTTATTTTTGGGATCGCCACGAGATCTAAGAACCCCTCTTTTAATAGCTATGGCGCAGCATTAATTTCTCTCAAAAGGCTACATGAGGATTTTTACGGAAGGGCTAAGGATCCTGAATTATTTCGGAAAAGGGTTTTAAAGGAGGCAGTCCACGAATTAGGACATACCTTTGGGCTCGATCATTGCGGGAACTATTGTGTAATGCGTTTTTCTGACCATCTCCTTGCAACTGATGAGAAACCCATTAACTTTTGCAGTTCATGCAGAAAACAACTTCAATCATACTTTCAAAAATTTTAAAATTGTTTCATTACTTATCCTTTTCATGTATAAGCACTATGGAAATATCGGGGATATTTGGAAACATCTCCCCCTATGCGCCTTCTTAAAGCATGAAAAACCCCTTACATATATCGAAACTAATTCAGCCAGTCCAATTTATACTCTTACAAAGGATCCACAAAAAGAGTATGGAATCTTTACATATATGAATAGAGTCACCCGTTCAAAAATACTCAATAATTCTTTATATACTAATATGATTAAAAATATAAACGAGAACGGTACACAAGTTCAAACCTACTTGGGTTCTCCAGGATTAGCAATGATTTATTTACGTGATAAGGTCGAGCAGTATATATTCTTCGATATTGAACGCGAACCTTTGAACCATATAGAGGTGTTTGCCAATAGAAAGGGAATCGGTAATCATGTAAACCTTATTCAGCAAGATTCGATAATAGGTTCATATGAGCTCATTCCGCAACTTAAAAATTCCGCGTTTATTCATTTTGACCCCTATTATGCTTTTGAAAAGGGGCGAGATGAATTATCATATTATGATGTCTTTTTGGAGGGTAGTAAATTGGGGATAAAATGCATGTTGTGGTATGGCTTTTTCACTCTTAAGGAAAGGGAAAAGATTCATTCTGAAATTTCGTGTGGAGTAGAAGAAAGGGATATAGATCTCCAGAAATACAAGTTAGAGGGTTCAGAAATTTATTTAAAAATAATAGAGAAAGATACTATCCCCGTCAATCCCGGCGTTCTCGGATGCGGTATCTTAATCAGCAATCTATCAAAAAAGTCAAGGGATTTAATGAGAAACTATGCTGCAGAGCTTGTTGAAATATACCATGGAACAACCCTCTTTGGAGACTTTCAAGGGGATTTAATACAAGCGGAATTAAATCTTTAAATTAATCTAATTGAAAGGAACCTTAAAGAAGAGCATAAAAAAATAGAGGGAAAAAAATATGTAATTTACTTTTTCAAAAAACATCTTTATCTATACTTCTAATTCTTCAAGAATGTCTCTGACCAACTCCAAGATCTCGCCATATGCCATCGCATCTTGTAGATTTCCGTCTATTGTAAGATCCCCCGACATATAGGCGGTCGTAGAGTCAATCTCACCTTTACCTAATCCCGACCATGTTTCCATAGTGGCGTTCATAGTTATACTGGGGTTATCAATGGTGCCCTCCCCGACCTCGAAATTCCCTTGACCTAGTTTAACCCAATACTTGAAGTCAGCATCAGAGTAAATGTTCTGAACGATTACTTCCTCCATATCCTCTAATTCTTCCTTGATTTCCTCATCTTCTTGGATTATCTTTTTATATAACTCAAACAAGGTTATGGCATCCCTTGGGTCGGATTGTTCTTTATCCCTCAGTTCTTGCAGCTTTCTTAACGTTTCTTGATCAATCATTTGTATGTTAAACCTCCTAAATCCTTTATACTTAGTTCGTTTTCAACTTTTTTTAATAAAAGTTAAGTTGAAAATAAGATCTACTAAATATAAATTTAATATATTTCAAACCTTTAAAAATTCATCTGGTTCGAGGCTTGTTGCCAGCATAACCCGGTTTATTTCTCGATGTTCCTTCCAGTCCCGATTATGTAGCCAGTAATCAATTATATGTTGCTTTAGTTCCCAGCGAGTAACTGATTTTTCCATTCTCATTGCAGCGTTTAATCCTATTGCCAATCCCAATTCTCGAAAGGCTAAAGTATGGTAATTATTATTATATGACGTGAGCCCGAATTCCGCAGCATTAATAATCTTAGAAATGAGGTCTTTATCTTCTTTCATTTGAGATAGGCGATAGGCATCTATTAAGAGTTCCCCCAAGCCAAGGGGATCGGTTGTTGGTAATTGTATCGAGTTAGATAATTTGGACATATGTTTAATGTCCTCGCCTAAATCCTTATCAACGTATTTATTGACCATTTTATATGTAGTATATCCATTTAAGGGATCGTGTTGTCCCATCGATGTTATTAACGGTCTAGAAAGGTCGATGCTCATCTTCCAGTACATACGGTCATCATGAATGAACGCAGTGGATGCTTCCACAAGGTCTGCAGCCCAAAGATAAAACTCGTTGTTTTCAAGAAGGTTTCCCATCTTAATAAGGGCTATCATCCACTTAGTAAGGTAATGAAAGTATTGCCCATCCCGCTCCCATTCGAGGTCTTGATCTAATACTTGATAGGGTTTCCTTTCGGGACGCTCTTTCCCTATTCGAAGGCCTTGCCTTGTTGGATGTTCCTTTGTGGAGAGCCATCCCTCACGGGAATCGTCTTTTCTGTGCTTCCCTAATATATTATGAACTTGATCAACTAAATCGATTGCGAGCTGTTTGTAGGAGTCTTTATCTGTTTGTTTATATAATTGAATAAAATTACATACCGCATAAGCATCTGTCCATAAATATCGCTTGGGATGCCTATTCGAACTTAATCCCGTGTCTTCAGCAAATTCTAACATTAGGTTTTCCACAATATTCATATTATACAAATATGGACGAGCCGTTATTAAACTAATGATAATGAGTCGCTTTTGCATTGTTGCAATAATAAAATAGGGGAGATGATTTAGCATGTCGTGTCATTTTCGAATCTTTGGGAATAATGCTCCCGTTTCTTTCTGATATTTCTTGTATTTTTCACCAAATCTTCTTACCAGATCCTTTTCTTCAAAATAAATCATAATTGGTACGTAAATTACAATAAATATGATCAAAATAAAGACCAAAAACCATGAATTTGCAAGAAATCCGAAGGCAACCAACATGGGAAACTCACCTAAAGTCTGCGGATGACGAATGTATTCATAAATGCCCCCATACATTTCCGTATGATCTGAGGGCTGAAGAGTTTCCGATCCGGCATCTTTTATGCCTTTAATCATGATGATCATACCAGGAATTAAAATAGCAAGAAAAATGAAAATACCAAATAAATAATTCGGATGAATATTCCAGCCCACAATTGGAATTGGAAACCATATCCACAGAATGCTATTAATTATAATAATAAATTCAAGGCCATCCGCAATGCTCCTAAAAAATGCACATTTTTTCCACGCGTTTTCTCCCTTTTCTTGTTCTCTTTTTTTGGGCTGAATGCTTAATGTGTAGAAATAACAGAATAAGATTATACTCACAATTAGGCATATAAAATTGATCCATGCAAGCATATAACAAAACCTAATAATAAAAAAGGTTGTTCTATTAAAACTTTAACTAAAAAGATATTAAATCCGTCTTGTAAATTAAAAGAAAATTGGGCAATTTGTTTTTAATTAAAACCGTAAAGATTAAATACGAATCAAGGATATTTATCATAAGATCTAGTGTATTATTTAATCTTTATCTATAAAGCCAAATGATGGTATTGAGAAACATAATGCATGAAATTGGTGTTAACCTTAGGGAAAAGAAAGTTTGGTTGAATAATGTGTCTTAAAAGAATCAACACTACGTATTATATTAAAAAAAATGTTGGAATATTAAAAATCTAAAAAAAACATAAAATAGATATAAAAGAAAAAATAGAGAAATAAGTATAAAAAAAAAGGGAAATGAACAAAATAGAATTAGTATTTCGGACGATAGGAGAGAGGAGTTCGGATATCGCCTTGGATTTTGCGATAAAAAATATTAATCCATGTAAGGTTCATGTCATTGAGAACGTTAGGCCGTTTGCCAAAGCGATGAGAGAGGTCTTAAAAATCGACTATGAAGGAGATTATATAGTCTTTATGGATGCAGATTGTATTATAATGGAGAATATGCAAGAGTTTTTAGATACCAATGATAAAGCATACATCGACTGTTTCGTGACCGATAAATTTAGAGGGACAATTCATACGGGTGTCCATATAACAAGAAGGGATGTAATTGAAGAAATGAAACGGGTTCAAATTTCTGAAGACGATCTCAAGTATATTCTAAGACCAGAATCGAGAGTTAGGAATATTGCTCTTGAGAATTTGGGAGAGAAAAAGGCTTTCAAACGATTTAGGATTTTCCACGATTTCTTTCAATATTACCGCGATATCTTTGTAAAATATACTATTAGGGAGTTGAGGAGCCGTTCACTTTATCGGAAACAAAAGCTAGAATTTTTCATGAAGAATTGGCGGACTAATGACCTTGATTATGTGATTGCTCGTAGGGCTGTGAAGTTTACGAGAGAAAGGATTCCAACAGGAACACCACCACAACAAATCGCAGAATATATCGCAAAACTTCCCGAAATTGCAGAGCAAGAGCTGACTAAGTTAAATATTCAGGAGAAAAAACCATTAAAACTCCAAGAGGTCTTGGATTTAAGATATTTATATAATACCCTTCCCAATCCAAACTTGGAGAAAAAGATCTTTTGTATCGGGCTCAGTCGCACGGGGACGAAAAGTCTCACGACAGCGTTATATATTCTGGGGTATAATGTTATCCACTATCCGAGCGACGAGGATACTTTAAATGATTTAATTGAGGGGAATTACAATTTTAATATTTTAAGAGATTATGATGGGATTTCAGATATCACTGTGTCCCCATATTACGCTCAATTACACAAGATGTTTCCCAACAGTAAATTCATCCTAACGGTTCGAAATAAAGAGGATTGGCTACGGTCATTTGAAAGGCATTGGAGTGAGAGACCTCCCTTTAATGACCCAACTCAAAATGAGACCTATATGAAGGTGCGAAGGTTATTACGGGCCAGCGTCTATGGGACGTATAAATTTAATAGAGATCGCATGTCTTACGTCTATGATCTCCACAAAAAGAATGTGAGGGATTTTTTTAAGAATAAACCAGACTCCTTGTTGGTGCTCAATATATTTAAGAAAAAGGCATGGAAAAAGCTATGCAAGTTTCTTGACGTTCCAAAACCCAAATCCTTCCAAGATTTCCCTAATATTAAGACAAACCGAGAGTTAGTTGAGCTAAATATAAAAGCCAATCAACACCTCATTGATACAAAAACTAAGGCAATTTAAGACCAATCGGCAACTAAATAATTTTCCAGAAAAAATCCTTTTTTATTTCTCCTTTATTACGGTAATATATTATTTAGAAGTTTGCGATTGAATTTTTCCGCTTTTTCATTAAAAATTTGAAGAATTTTGAGGTCTAATTCCTCCTTCCATCTCTGATCATATTTTATTTGAAGGGGATGATCCTTATAATAATACTTATTCCGCTCACTTAATTCAATCAGGGTGGTAGAAAGAGTATCTTTTTGTGCTTTAACAATTAGGGATTGTGTCCCTGTATTTCCTCCTAAGGGGTGATGTTCATATCGATAAAATTCTATCATGGACGGTTCAAAAGGTATATCTAAGGATTTTACGAGTTTTTGTATGGTTTTTTGAGGGTTTAACGCGAGAGACTTATATTGAACCTTCATCCTTTTCCCAAGGAATTGCTCAAAAATATGATTGGTTTTTTCTATGTGAGAAATCCATTCCTCGATAACATCTACGGGGTTTGAAGATTTATATTTCCTCAATCTAGAATTCACAACTGCCCTTCCATCTCGGATTAGATAGATTAGGTATGGTTTGACTTCCAAATTCTTAATATGGTTTATTTGAGCAGTTAACCAACTGGGTTTTTTAGTAGAGTCAATGATGAATGGTTTATGTGTTTTTCTGGTGAGTTGCTCATATAAGTCAAAGGCCAGATCAAGATGAAAGTCTTCCCATATCGGACAATTTTGACCGCATACTTTACATACACTGTCTTGGTGGGGTTCTTGAGAATGAAGAAAATTTATTTTATTTGCTTCACCCGCATAGAAGCACTTTGAATGGCTCCCCAAGATTAACCCCAGCAAAGTTGAGCCCGAATGGGGCGCACCGCATATAAAGAATACCTTCTTATTAGAACGGTTTGAATTGAGAGACATTAATTATCTTATGTTGGTTTTCCTTGGTTCAAACTGAAATTTAATGGTGAAATACATTAAAAAATAATGCGCAATTTAATTTTACTTTTTTGTTGTATGAATTTTTGGTAAATTTTTTACGAAATATGAACAATACATTTATATTTGAACGGTTCAAAAAAAGCCAAATGCTCTAAAAATATTTAAAAAAGCGCTAGAGTTAGATGAGCAGGTTAGAAAATTGTCTGCGCAAGGACGGGATTTAGATAATATAGGAAATATATATCAAATACTTAAAAAGTACTCAGAAGCATTAAAAATTTACAAGAGATCTTATGATATTTTTCATGAAATCGGGGGGACAAAACAGAAGGTAACCGTTATCTGTAATATCGCCAATATATACTATAAACAAAAAAAATATGATAAAGCATTAAGGAGATTTCAGGAAGCATATGATATTTTTGAGGACTTGAAGATTTTAAATTTACCATCCGCTAAAAAAGTTACTGAAATGATAAATGAATTAAAGTAATATTATGGAAATACATTCAAAGTAAAGTTTAAAGGTGCCACGGCAAGTTAATTCAAGGAATCTTGAAAAATTTGAGGTTCCGATTTTATAACAGAATTTTTTCAATCTAGACAAATTGGTTACAAAGATAATGGAACGCTTGTATAAGAAACTCTTGATGAAATCCTCAATATGCTTAAGAATTATAAATTTTTACACCGTTCTGATCAAGAAGTCCAACGCTTTATTGGTTAATTGATGCAATCTTTTTTATAATTATTACAATCATAATAATGCTATACCTTATATTATTCTAAGACATTTGGGTTGGATCAAAAAGACCAGAGTAAATAAATTATAATAAGAGTTCTTGCTCATCTGGGGGCATTAATCATAGAGATTTCCCAGTTGGATAAAATCAGCATCTACTCTAGTTTACCCATATCTATCAGCATCACCAAAAGTTTTTAGAGGTGGTTCTTTAAACTTAGGATCTTTCTTTGGACCTCCGAAGCTATTAGGTTCATAAATAGGAAAAGAATTCCCATTCTCATCGAATCTCATAAAGCCGTCACGATGATAAATATTTACTTTTTCTGATTTTGGTCGATTTACCGATTAGGATTGATAGTTCACACCTAATCGATAACGATGGGTATCTGCATAGGAAAATAATCTCCCTTTTAGCATTTTATCGAGGAGGAAGGATATTTCTGGAACACTTTTGGAGAGGTCAAATGCCGCTTGTTCGATTTCCGTAAAGTAGTTATTCGGGTTCTTATTTAATTCCATTATGCCTACTTTAATTAAAGGACAATCCCCTGTGGCCATACTTTAGTTAAGTCAAAAGGATTCCATTCGTAAGTCTTTGTTTTTTCTTCTGGCATTATTTGAACGCTTAGTTCCCATCTCGGATAATCACCTCGCTCAATTCTCTCATACAGGTCTCGAGTCGCCCAAATTTTTATTTTATTCATATTAATAACAAGAATTTATGTATAGTTTCCTCGGATTTGTTTCTTTAAACCTTTAATACCTTCAAAATAGAATAATGATATATCTAATTTGAAAAAGGGAGATAATAATCCTCCTTTTGTTAACATTTGAGTAATCGGTGCATCTTTTACCACAAATACCATTGTTTTTTGTAAATATTCCTTCACAGCAAGAACAATCCCAAGCTCAATCATATGCCCCCCTTTATCGTGTTCAACAATAAAAAGGATTTCCTCGGCAATCCGAGCCAATAAATCAAATTTATAAACTAGATTTTCGTTATGAAATCGGCTAAAATCCAATTCAAAAAAAGCCAAATAATCTTCGTTCCCATTAATTTCCTTTTTAACCCGTTTGAGTTTTGTAAAATTTTCAGCGATATAAGAACCACATATAAAAATCTTTCTTTTAAGCAGACCAGAAGTGGAAAAAACCTCGAAAAACTCATCTAAGAACGATTCCCAAGTATCTTCATGTGAAATTTCCATGATTAAATATAATTATGAAGAATAGTTTAAAAAACCATAAAATTTTAGGAAAGGTTCAATTTATATTGACTCAATTATTCTTGAGTCAGATTTAAATATCTATCTTAACTTATGATTATTGGAATTGAGATTATAATTTAATGAATTTTTAGAGCTTATTAAAATGCAAATACCAGATGATTATAAACAATTTAGAGAAGAGTTAGAATTAATTTCCGAAAAAAATCGTTATAAAATTCTACTTACCTTGTTTGCCGGAGATAAAGAGTTCTCGTTTAGCCAGTTAAAAGAGCTTTTACCTTCAATTCAAGAGAATAAGCTCAATTATCACCTAAATATCCTTAAAGAAAATAGTTTAATGACAAACAGGAAAAAAACCAATTATAAACGTTCAGAAAATCGGTCTTTTTACTCATTGAGTGATAAAGCCTTAAATTTATTGAATCGACTCGGACTTGAAAAGGCAAGAAAGGAATTTCATAAACTTTTTGAAAAAATGACCGAATAAGAAGTAAAATATTCAATCCACAACATCTTTGTAGCAGTCTGCTGGGTAAAAATTTTCTTCATCTTTATCATGATTGGAATACCATACTTGGGCGAAAAATGGGTTATTTCTCGCTTGATCATCGTAATTCCACGGGGGCGGCAGACAATTCGGACACCAATGCCCCGCCTTAAGGACGGTATATGGTTTTAATTCGAATTCGTGTCCGAAAGCACATTTCCATTTAAGTTTTATAAACATATCCCCATCCCATTCGGTTGAAAGACATTCGCCGCCCCTAAATTCTGCTGCACTCTTTAGATCCTCAAGGGTTAGTTGATCTTTAGATTCATCATATCCGTGGTCTAATGGATGCCAATTTGGTTCTTGGTCGCTGAATCGGGGCATATTCACCCCCCAATCCGGAATTGATTCGAAGGATTTATAATTTTTATAAAACGCGGAGATCCTCATATCCATGTAATTTTTATACCAATAGAGCGTTCCCGTTTTGTCCATCGCCAGTGCTCTCAACTTCTTTTTAGTTTGCTTCCGCACGAGTTTCCGAAATCGTTTCGACCATTTGCATAATTTTGCGACAAGTTTTAAGTAAATGGGCATACGTTTCTTAACTAACTTAAAGTAGTCTTCCAGACTATCACCCCAATTATGAATATATTCGTTTAATTTATAGCTGTCCTCGTAATATTGCATATGAAAATTCCGCAGCGCAAACCATCTCCGCTCGGCAACATCGCTTATTTTTCCTACCCCGTTTATTTCCATTATATTGTTTAAAAATTCATAATATGTTGTTCTGCAAGAGGGTCCGCCGCCCATATTATATATATTACGCCAAAATGTGGAATCTTCGGGAATATCCAAGCAGTTAATGAGCCCCCTTCCCGCATCTCTGGAGGTATTATTTTCCATAAATGAATTTATCGGCTGATGGAACATAATGGGATCCATTAAAGCCATTGGATCGGGAATCATAATAAATGTCTGCCTTAGAGACGCCCAATATTTTAAGTTAGACTCACAAACCGCCATTTCACCCCGAATTTTAGTGACCGCATAGAAATCAAACACACTCGGCTTCATAGGGTCTCCAATCCTTCCACGATGTATTGGGGGAAGCCTATCTCCCGTGGCAGCTACGGTCCCAACAGTGATTAATTTTATATGGTTCGTACCCCCAGGTTGTTCTTCAATGGCTTTTATTATATATTTGATTGCAGTTGTATTTACTGCCTTGGCTATCTCCGGGTTTCTATCTGCTGCTGGAGAGATATATGCCATTGGACAGAGGCACCAATCAATCCCTTCACAAGCTTCTTTAATATCCTCATAATTGGTGGCATCCCCCCATACTATTTTTAAACCAGTTCCCTCAACAAGGCCCTCACCCTTTATTGATTTAATCCCGCACTTTTTTTCAAAAGGTTTAAACAATTTTTTATTCTTTTTTGAGGGGCGTTGAAGGAGAACGATATCATATTTTTCCCTTCTCTTCCATAGCTCCTTAAACGCTTCAAACCCCATGGAGCCACTGGCACCTGGTAAGAAGACTACCTCTTTTCCCGCCATTAATTTCCTTTAGTTTAGTATTTAATTAAAATAATCCTATTTCAAATAAATATTATTAGTATATAGTTGCTTTAAAAAAATTGTTTCTGTTTTGATAAATCCGAACTTAGGAAGTGGAAAAAATCATTTTAAAGAATTACAGGGATTGAATAGGAAATAAGTCTTTAGGCGCTTCGATTATCAGGATTCTATAAGCTTTTCCTTGCTCGGCCCTTCCAACGCCTTTTTAACATTGCGTATTAACCGATCGTTGCTAAAAGGTTTAACTTTGAAGGAGTGAATATTTAACGCCTCCGCCTCCTCTTGCACCTCCTTATCAGCGGTGGCAATAATTACGCGCGCTTTAGGGTCGAATTCTAATATCTCCTTGGTTGCCTCTAGGCCAGTTTTGATGGGCATCCGGTGGTCCATTAACACCAAATCAGGTGTTTTTGGGAGGTTTTTATATAACTCTACGGCTCTTTTCCCGTTTCGGGCCTTCGCTATAATTTCATATCCAAAGGCGTCTAAGACCATTTCATAAAGATCTAATAAAGATTCATCGTCTTCAACTATTAAAATTGAAATTATAATTCACCCCTTAAACACCTACTCAGCCGAATGATCGTATTATTATATTGCAATTTCTATCTCTCTTTTTTTAATAGAATTGATTTGGGTATATATAGTTTTTTTTAATAATTTAAAAATGGGAAGGGCTTGAATTTCAATTTAAATTTCGGTTGGAGGGGGTGAAAAGTAAATATTCCGAAAGCCAAATCTTTCTAATAGATGATTATCTAATTTTTAGATAATGATGGATTTTAATGGAAAAAGGAAATAAAAATAAGGGGGTAAGATTTACCATTATTGGGTGAGAAAGAACCGTCCTTACGGCGGTGATGAATCGCATTTTATAACTCATGAATTCAAGACCCTCATAATATTTAAATGGAATAGAGCAATATTAAGAATGATGAATGATACCAAGTTCATCATCAACCATAGGGACTACTGGGGTTAACGTTTGGAGACGATGTAAGACCGATGGTATGTCAGCAATCCCCGATGAATTACGAATCCATCGCCCTTTAAGGCGTGGTAGTTCAAACTAGGTTAGAAGTAAATAGTTATAAGGTGTGAAATTAAAAATGTCAGATATGTGGAAAACGAGCCGTGAGAAGCTCTTTAACTTTTTAGCGGAGGGAGAGGGGGAATATCCCATAAAAGAAATAATGAGGGCGTTGGAGTACAAAAACCTTGAATCCTTGCTTAATGATTTTAATTTTATTTCACGAAAAATCAAACAAGAAAGCAAAAGGATCTTAATTAGGGCCCCCGTCTGCCTCAATTGCGGGTATAATGTAAAATTAAACAGCGGAGAGCTACGAATCCCCTCAAAATGTCCAGAATGTCATGGTGAACGATTTGACGACCCAATTATTAAAATCGAAAATAAATAATTTTCTTTTTTATTATATAATTACTTGTATATAGGTT
>CAZDJH010000023.1:0-1209 GCA_964505645.1 uncultured archaeon
AGAAATCAATCTCTCTAGTTCTTTTTTGTATTTTTCCAAATTTGAAGGCATATTATTTATTGTTTTTTCTTAATTATTGTTTTACCAAGCGGACCCTTAATAGATTTTTTAATTTCTGAAATTAATTTTTCCCATTTTATATTTCCTTGAAACCATAATAAAATATCTTCTCTTTTGTAGCCTAGAAGCTTAAGGAATCTTTGCCAATTATAGTTTTCTTCTTTAAGTTCTTTTTTCCATCCTCCCCAAAGATATTTTGGAAGCTGATTTCCAAACCAAATAGCAAAAGCATCCATGTCAATGTTTTGGTTGTGTACTGCTTTATTCCTAATTTTCCTCATTTCTTCTTTTAATTTTTTGGGTTCCGGAAGATTAGATAATTTCATTGTTTATTTTTGATTTATATACCATCCCCATACTATATTAAATAAGAAAAAAGTCAAGTTTTATTTTCAATTTTAAAAGATTGCTCATTAAAAGAGCAGTCTTTGATCTTCACCTCTTGTATTTTTAAAAAAGTCTTAACTCTCTACTCTCTCCACCATCTCAACCCTTTGTCAAAACCTATTTTTTTTCAAATAAGAAACTACCGATTCCCAATTAGGAAAATCTTTTGATCCAAATAAGATAAGTTCTCCTTTAAAATCTTGAGCTCCATTCTTTTTTCTATCATCAATAAGATAATCACCTCTTAATAAATCTTTATGATGTGACAAGATTAAACGTTTATAAGCTTTATCAGGTAAATAAGTATGAATCCATTTTGTTTTATCTGATGAAGATGAAATATTTCCCCAGGGAGCTGTAGATAAAATATAGGTATCAAATATTTCTGATAATTCACGAAAAGATTTAATAGCATTTGGTAAAGGATCCATAAGACTAAAAATTCCTGGAACTTCATCAAGTCTCCCCTTATATTTTAAACGGTCCTCTTCACTAATTTTTTTAAGACCAGATGAAAAATCTACTAAGGCATTATCCATATCTACATATAATCTTTTTTTCTTCATAAGCTTATTGTTTATTTTAAAACTTCCCCCTTCTCTATTTTCAGAATATCACCAAAGAATTTAATATTCTTACCATCAATAATTATTCCATCACCATCATTACAAGCATAAATAACAGAATCATTAGTTTTTGAATATTTAATTAAATCTTTTAAGTATTTTTTAAAATCTGGGCCGATATCTTTTCTTTCTAAGG
>CAZDJH010000023.1:1219-18209 GCA_964505645.1 uncultured archaeon
TAAATCTTTTAAATATTTTTCTCTATTCCAATTTAAATGAGGAAAAAATTCAAAATCAACCAAACCTAAAGAAGAATAATTCTTTAAATCAGTATTATTTTGATCATGTAAGGCTGTAACATCAATTGTTTCTGACGTTATTATGCTTCCTGCAGAAACTCCTATTAAAACACCTCCCTTCTCGACATAATTTCTTAATAAAGAAATAAAATCTCTTTTTTTAATATTGTTTAAAAAGTAATAAACATCACCACCAGATAAATGAATTGCATCACAAGATAAAAGTTCTTTTATCTTTTTTTTTAAATTCTTTATCTAAATCAAAATAAAATAAATTATTTATGAATTTATATGTTTACATATCTTAGAATGCAAACTAAGGAAAATAGATTTGGAAAGTGATAATATGGTTGATTATGTAGATTTGAATTATGCGCCTAATGAGAAGGATTTAATTTCGATGTATTATGTGGAAAAGGCCAATACTTGTGCGGATTTAGAACATGCTTCCATGGAAATAGCAAAAGAAAGTTCCATTGGCACTTGGACGGAGATTTTTACGATGTCGGAAGATATAGCTAAGGAACTAAAGCCTTCAGTATTTTATATTGATAATAATAAAAAAATTGTTAAGATTGCATATACCGAAGATCTGTTTGAGAATAATAATATATCTCAAATATTGAGTGCCGTAGCAGGAAATATTTTCGGAATGAAAGTACTTAATAATTTACGATTAATCGATATAAGTTTTCCTAGAAATATCGTAAAATCTTATAGAGGACCTAAGTTCGGGATAAAAGGGGTAAGAGAAATTACTAATGTTTCAGAAAGGCCCTTACTAGGTACAATTGTAAAGCCTAAAGTGGGTCTAAACGAACAAGAACATGCAAACGTGTGCGGTCAAGCTTGGAGGGGTGGGTTGGATATAGTAAAAGATGATGAGAACCTTACTAGTATGAAATTTAATCAATTCGAAGACCGTGTGAGTAAAACCTTAGGAATAAGGGATAAAACTGAAGAAGAAACAGGGGAGAAAAAGATATATATGCCTAATATCACCGCCACTGTAAGCACGATGAAGGAGAGAGCAGATTATGTGAAAGAACAAGGTGGAGAATATGTAATGATTGACATTGTTACAACGGGTTTTTCTGCCGTAATGGAAATGCGGGAATTTCTCGATTCCAAAGATTTAATTATTCATGCTCATAGAGCAATGCATGGAGCTTTTACGCGGAAAAAAGAACATGGCATGACGATGCTTGCCCTTGCCAAAATTATGCGATTGATTGGCGTTGATCAACTTCATACTGGAACCGTCGTGGGAAAAATGGAAGGTGGAAAACGAGAGGTATTAAATATTAATAAAGTCATTACCGAAGCTAAGGTTAAGGGAGATAATGAGAACCTATTGGACCAAGAGTGGCATGGTTTAAAACCCGTGTTACCTGTAGCATCTGGTGGATTAAACCCCTTAAATGTCCCAGACTTAATTGAAATCCTTGGAACGGATATGGTTTTTCAATTTGGGGGCGGTACCCACGGTCACCCTGATGGAACAGAAGCGGGCGCTAAGGCTATACGGCAGGCAGTTGATGCGACTCTTAATAAGGTCGGTTTGAAAGAGTATGCAAAAACACATCCAGAATTAAATCGGGCATTTAAAAAATGGAGTTGAGGATATTTTAATGTCCCCAAATCAGTCTACTGTCCCGCTCATAGTTGATACAGACATGGCTCCTGATGATTGGGTAGCCATCCTTTATCTTGGCCTCCGGAACGATATAAAGTTAAACGCAATTACCGTATCAGGTACAGGAGAGGCTCACGGTAAGAAAGGTGCAAAAAATTGCCTTCGCCTCCTTAAGATGATTAATAAGGCTCATATTCCCGTAGCCTTCGGAGAGTCTGAGCCCTTGCGTCATTCTCATCATTTTCCGAGGATTATGAGGTTTGCCGTTGATAGAAGGATGTTTATAAAATTTCCAAAAAATAATCGGGAACCTGAAAGTATTGATGCGGTCGAATTACTCAAAAAGGTCCTTATTTCTTCCGAGGAAGAGGAAACAAATATTCTTGCCTTAGGCCCCTTAACTAACATTGCTAATTTAATTAAGAAATACCCCCAAGTTAAATCTAAAATTGCCAAAATCTATATAATGGGGGGTGCAGTAGATGTTTCGGGAAATATTGACCATGTAAGTCGAAGAATAGACAATTCTTATGCAGAATGGAATGTATATTGCGATCCTCATGCAGCTAATGTAGTTTTCGAATCGAATATACCCATATTCTTAGTGCCGTTGGATGCCACTGATAAAATTCCCATTAATAAAAAATTTATTCAGCACTTACAATCCCATAAAGATAATATTATATGTGAATTTATGCTTAAAATAATAAAGCGTTTTGGCATCTCCCGAATTGAAGAGAGGTCCATTGCTTTTTGGGACCTTATTGCCGCAATGTGTGTAAATTCAGAGGAAATAGCAGATACGGAATTTCGACAACTAAGAGTTATAGAAAAGGAGGGCCCTCAGTCGGGAAGGATAATTGAAGATCCTGAAAAGGGAACAAAAATAGAGGTTTGTAAGGAAGTGGAGGAGAATGAATATTTTACTCGCTTCTTCAGAACAATCCTATCTTAGGTTTCTCATTCCAATTATTGAAAAAATACCAAATAAATAAATTATTTATAACTAGGTACAAAAGGAAAACAATCTTCTATCATTTCTTCAGATGCGGTTAATTGATCTTGATTTTGTATTGGTTTAGATAAAAGATGAGAATTTTCGTTCACATATCTCTTATGAAAACATTCCAGCCCTTCCATGAGTTGGGGGGAGGATTTACTCGCCAATATTACAAAAGAGATTGTATATTTTTTACTTCTTCTGTAAATCAATATGCCCTTATCCAGAACTATCTCACGGACTTTTCCTCGTTGTAGAGTTTCGTCTAAGCCTCTGCTTATTGCACTTAAAAAACCTGATAATAAGTACTCATCTCCTAATTCATCTTTGGGCACCCAAAAATGGGAGAACAGAGGGATTCCTCCTTCTGATTCTACAACCGAAAGCTTCAAGGCTTTAAATGGTAAAATATAGGCTAATTTAGGCTGTTTGACAATTGATATAGAGCATAAAAGGGTCCCGATTGCCACAAATAGAGCATCACTGGCGGGAATCCACATATTTAGACCTATTCCAACCGTCAAGGGGGCTATTATCCCCAGGGTAAATGCCCCAGAAAAGAACAACCTTGAGGAAAGCTTTAGTTGAGGGGGCGTATTCAACAAAATCTTTACTGTATAATATACAGCTAATCCCCCTTCAACCAAGTATAATAAAACTTGACTAATTAGAAAGCTCCCTTCGGCAACCATACCCTCTTCACCATTGGGAAATATTGTTGTTCCCACCGAGTTGGGTTCAAAAGAGGTTATAAAAACGGCGGTCGAGAGGGCCGCGATTATCCCAATTTTTATTGGATCGATGGTTGTTCTGGTAAGTGAATCGAGAAGGATTACCAAAAAGAATCCTAAGGGTAAATATGCATAACAGCAGAAGAGCCATAATAGTTTGGATACAAATAGTTCAGAAAGTCCTTGAAGGATATAACATACCATTATATTCCCCCACGCCATAGACATATAGAGGGCATGCTTGTATCTCTCCTGATAATAGTGAACGAGGGTAATAAGAAATGCCACTCCCGTTATAGATGAAGCCGCAAAGCAAATTATTACTGCAGTTGTTAAGTTTATTGGGATCTCAACATCACATTTTCAGATATTTAATTTTGATTTATTAATATTATCAATCTATGAAAATAAAATCGGCTTTAAAATAAAAGTTTTAACCGGCCAAGTCTGGATACATCATTCGATAATACAAGTGGGCGTGGCTTGAGGCGAATATTCCCGCTTCCGTGATTAATCCATCTATATAGCGCCGACTCACCGTTTCAAATGCTGGGTTTTGAATGCGTATATTTTTAGGGGGGTTTTTCCATACTTCTGTGGGATCCCGTATTTCAATCTTTTCTAAAAAACCCGCGGTGGTAATAGGCTGATATTTAAGTAACGGCGAGGCCACATAAAACGGGACATGTTCCTCATGAGCTACGAGGGCTAAAAGGCGTGACCCGATCTTATTCAATACTGTGCCCTCGGAAGTAATTGAATCGGCCCCTATAATAATAAGATCAACTTGATATTTTTTTACCGCCCACCGCATAGCTGAATCAACTACGTGAATTACTTCAATTCCGGCTTTTGCTAATTTTTGCGAGGTTTTTCTCCCTTGCAGTTTCGGTTGAGTTTCCGTGTTGATTACGCGAAAAACTTTGCCTTGATCTTTTGCCTTCAATAAGATGTTATTTACTACGGAGCTATGGCAGTGAGTCATTACTACAAAATCGTTTTCTTGGTGTAACAACTCCTTTTTCTCTTTCTTTTCGATCAACGGAATTCTTCTAGACCCAATTTCGGCAATTTTCTCTTTTGATTGTTCTATTAATTGCTTATATTGATTTTTATATTGCTCAATCCTTCCCGGAACATCTTCTACGCAAATTTCACCTTCACATTTTCTGATCTTATTCATAATGAAGTTTAAACCGTTTTGCATAGCTGGTTCCGTTGGACGGGTACCTTCCAAAATCTCTTTCCCCTTTTGAAGCTTATTAAGGCAGTCTTCTACCGAGGTGCATGTAAACTCCCGGGCATAATCGCTTAAAAATTGGATTGCGCTTAAGGCTACGTTTGTTGCACCTTGAATCTTCAGAGACTTAATCTGATCGGCATTTTGTTTTAAAGTTTCCATGTTGATTTCCTTCTGCTTAGTTTTTTATCCTATTTGGATAATCTTATTATTAGATTTGATGTTAATAAAAATCTTTATTATTATTTAACTTTAATAGAAAGGTTAGTATTCTCCCTCTTCTAAGTCCCTATAGTTTTCTAAATATTCTTTATATTTTTCTGGTTCTACTTCTAAATAGATTTGTCCCACATATCCGCATTCGATACATTGATACTTTTCTGGGGTCAACCAACCGGACACATATGATGCGGGTCTTAGTGTGGGCTTCTTACATTTCGGGCAAATTCTAATCTTTTTCTTTTTTTTCCCCATTGCTTACTTCTAATAAAATATAACCACTATTTATTTTTTTGTACTGAAATTGATATTCGTCTATACTATGGTGGATTTTTCTCTCCAAATTTCAGACCGATTTGTTTTAAAAGGTTAAAAGGGAGGAGATTATGATTGAAAGCGCAAAAAAATATAATTTCAAAGTGCTTACTAGAATAGAGAATAAATTATCTTTGAAGTTTATACAATAAACGAGATATTATGAGTGACTTGGAACGACAGCACAAGAGTTTACCGCAAGAACCCGGGATCTATAAGTTCAAAAAAGAGGATGGTACCATCATCTACATCGGAAAGGCAAAAAACTTGAAGGCGAGAGTATCTTCCTATTTTGGGGCTAAATCATTTAATGATCCTTATTATGAAGATAAAATTAATCGACTCGTCAAAAGAATCGATTCCATTGAATATATTGTTACTGATAACGAAAAAGAAGCCTTTATTCTGGAAAATATGTTAATTAAGAAGCATCACCCCCGATTTAATGTATTCATGCGCGATTCTAAATCATATCCATGGGTAATGATCACCTACTCGGAGAAATACCCGCGGATACGGATTATGAGAAATCCCCGCCATTATGATGCGGATAATGTATTTCTTGGCCCATATACAGATAAAAAGGAAATACAAAGGATCCTTCGCGACTTACGGAAGGTATTTCCCTATTGCTCTTGTAGTAGCCCCATTAAAAAACGGGAAAGACCATGCCTTTATTATCAATTAAACTTATGTACTGGTCCTTGCATTGAAGCCATATCTCCAGAAGAGTACATTGAAAATATAAAACAAATTGAAATGTTTTTACGGGGGGATACCGCGGAATTAACAACTGAAATCAAGGAGAAAATGCAAAACGCAGCAGAGAAGAAGAATTATGAGGTTGCTGCTTACTGGAGGGATAAATTGAAGGCGATTATTCATACCACTACTGAACAACATGTTATATTGAAGGATCAAGTTAATAAAGACATTATTGGATTTTACAATGAAGATGACTTCGCCTCGATGGTGATTATCCATATTCGCGAGGGAAGGATCTCGAATAAAAGTTCCTATACTCTAAATTTAAAAGAAAAGGTTATTCAACAAAAGGATATTTTAACATCGTTATTAGAACAATATTACCAAAATACGCACCATAGCGTTCCCGAGGATATCATAATTCCAGAAGACCTCAGTAAGATTAGCCTATTAGCGAACTACCTCAGAGAAGACTGCCCGGATGCCCAAATAAGGATGCCTTCGGACAGTAATGAGCGGGCACTTAGGAGGATCGCGCGAAAGAACGCTAAGGTTATGGTAAACCAGAAAAGGCAGATGCAACGGTTGGAACAAGAAGAAAAAGAAAACCTGAAGGAGATTCTGAAGGGTGTGAAAGAGTTATTAAATTTGCCGCGCATTCCGAATATTATTGAAGGATTTGACATTTCAAATATCGAGGGGCAAGATGCGACTGGCTCAATGGTCTATTTCCTAGAGGGAAAGCCATATAAGAAAAATTACAGACATTACAAAATCAGATCGAAGGCCACACCTGACGATGTAGGAATGATGAAGGAGGTTATAGAGCGAAGGTATTCCCGCCTTTTAGAACATGATCGGACTCTTCCAGACCTAATCCTCATTGATGGGGGTCGGGGACAATTAAATGGAGCGATTTCGGTCTTGAATGGTTTAGGATTGGATATTCCTGCAATTGGATTGGCTAAACGGCTTGAAGAAATCGTCCTTCCTGACCAAAAGGATTCTATTCTCTTACCGATGGATTCGCCTATCTTGCGCCTGTTCCAGCAGATCAGGGATGAAGCCCATAGGTTTGCAGTGCGGCTCCATAAAAAGAGGCGAAAGAAACGGTATTTTGGCTCTAAACTTGAAGATATCAAAGGGATTGGACCTGCTACCAGAAATAAGCTTTTAAGACACTTTGGGAGCCTAAAAGGAGTTAGAAATGCCTCCGAACAAGAATTGGTTGAGCTGGTTGGTGAAACGTTAGGCAAGAAAATTAAGAATTATTTTAGAAAGAATTAAATTTCTTTTAATACATAAACCATCAAATTAAAAAGTTGAAGTTAAAAGAGAATTTATCTGAACTCTCTAAGAGGGATTAAATTACCCTATGGATTACTCTCCCCAATCTTCCTCTGTCATTTCTGCGACCTGAACTGTCGCTTTACTATTCTCAATCTTCATTACCTCTAAATCAACTCCGCAATCTGGACACGCAACTACCTCACCTACTATGGTGTCATCGTCCAACTCCAGTTCAAAATAACAAGATGGGCATTCAGCTTTAATCATTTTTTCAATATTCACCTATTTTTCTTACAAATCTTATTAGAATATTTTAGAATGTGTCTTATTGCAAATAAAATTTATGTTTTCCTAAGAGAAACCAAGTGAAAAAGGTATCTAAGCACTGGCGGAATCTTATTTTCTTCTTATTTTTTTAACTTTCTGGGTTTGTTATAATGGGCTTAACTTTTTTCATTCTGAAAAATTTTTTACTCGATGTTAATTTCAACGAGTTTAGCTGTAGTTTGACTTAAAATTCTGGCTAAAGATTTTCTTTTTGCCTCTGCGATTACTTTTATTGATTGTTCTGTTGTTGAAGGATGTATTAATACGAAATTTTTGCAATCTTTATCAATTCTTAAATCATTTCCCATTTGGAATACTTTTTCTCCCTCAGAAAGCAATTCCTCTTTTACTCTTTTGATTAAAGGTTTTATTTCAATACCTTCAATATTTATCTTTTCTATAAATTTGAAATATTTTGGAAGACCAGAAACTAATGAGGATATGGTTTTATCCCCCTCTGATAAGATTTCAATAAGTTTTGCCGTGGCATAGATGGCATCCCTAGTATTATTAAAGTTGGGAATTATTACACCCCCACTTGTTCCTTCTCCCCCCAAAACTAGCATGTTTGGTTTTTCTCTCATAACAGATTCCATTTTTAAGGCTATGAAGAATTCACCAATCGCAGTTTTTATTACTTTTACATCATATTCATTGGCAATCTTATCAAGCCGTAGAGAGGAGGCTATATTGGTAACAAAAATGCACTTTTTTGAATGTTTTCTAAAAAAATCCTCTGCGATTAACGCTAAACTAATATCTTTAGCATAGCATTTATAATCATCTCCAACAATCCTGAACCTGTGCCCATTTATATCGTACGCTAACCCAAGATCCGCTTTTTCTTCCCATACCTTTTTGATAAGCAACTCTAAATTTTTCTCATTCAATGAAAGCTTTCTTGGATATTTATTATTGCCAGTAACAATACTATTAATTTCTATAACCTCACACCCTAAACTCTTTAAGAGTTCTGGAACTATTTCCTTACAGGTTCCAGCTCCAGTGTCTACAATTATCTTAAGATTACCCCTATCTTTTGTGCGATTAGGTTTGATTTTCGAATAGAGGTTATTTAAATACTCTGGTATTGCATTCATTCTGATGACATTTTCTGAGATATTTATCGACTTTTTGTTATATTGTGAATAGTCTAGATGTTCACTGAGGGAATTGATCTCCTTTAATTCATGATCATTCACATAAGTCTTATTAGAGAGAAACCTCATACCGTTTATCTCTGGGGGATTTTGAGAGCCCGTTATAATTATACCGCCAGAAATTTTTAATCGATTCTTAGTGAAAATGGTTATCGGTGAAGGGGATATACCTACGTCATAAACTTGACAACTGGTTTTTAATAGTCCCTTTATCACCGATTCTTTAATTCCTTTACTGCTGGGTCTTGTATCACGAGAAATGATTACCTTTCTCTGATCTTTATTTTTTAACCATAATCCATAGCTAATTGCGATCTTCTCTATTAACTCAGATGAGAACGTGTTGATATGACCCCTAATACCGCTTAATATGAATAATTCCTTCATTTTTTTAGGTTATTAGTTTTTATAATCTTTTTAGGTAATCATAATTAGTTTTTAAAAAGTATAAGTTCCAATTATTCTGTTTTTTTCAACCTTATACTTCACCAATGCCAGTGCCCCCAAGATCCCGATGTCGTTTCTGTACTGAGTTAATTTTATATTGGGAGGTTGATTTATAGTAAATTTGATTGGGTTTTGATTTAATTGATCTCTAAGAGGTTTGATAATGAGGTCTTGATCGTTCATCATAGCACCCCCAAAATAAATAGATCTACAATCATAATAGTTATTAATTAAACCAACTCCCACTTTGGTGTAAAATACACAATCTTCAACGATCTTACTTGATAATTCGTCGCCTTTCCTAGCAGCGTTAAAAATTTCTTTTGCTCCAATTTTTGATTTATCTTCATTCACCAAGTCTAATAGAATATTGCCGTTTAATTTTCCAGATCCTAACGCATCAAGTGCTCTATTTTTTACACCTGTTCCAGAACTAAATGCTTCCCAGCACCCAATAGACCCGCAGCCACACCTCTCCCCGCTTTTAGCTGCTAGTTTGCTGTGCCCGACCTCTGCTGCGTTGCCATCCTTCCCTAGTAATAAAAGACCATTACAAATTACTCCACCTCCTATTCCAGTAGACATGGTGATGTATGCTAAATTATCCTTCTCATTTACATCTGCTTCGAAAAAATGAATACCTAATACCGCAGCATTACAATCATTGAGTAAGAAAAAAGGTATCTTGGGGAATTTTTTGGATATTGGTTCTTTTAAAGGGATTTCTTTAAAACCTAAATTTGGACTATTGAAAACTTTTCCTGCCCTCAAATCCAAGGGCCCTGCGCAAGCGACCCCTATACCTAATAATTTCTCTTGATTTATACCCTTTTCCTCTAGTATCATCTTTAATAACTGACAGATTTGTTCGCTTATGGAAAATTTATTACTCTTTCGCGTTTTTTGTCTTTTGATCTGAATTTTATTTCTCTCTAAGCTGGAATTACTAAGTGCTACACGTATCCATGTCCCTCCTATATCCACTCCCACTACGTAATTATCATCAAACATACTATTAATTCAAAAATTCTTAATAATTTAATTTTATGCGTTTAATATTCTATTATGTCAATTGATCGATCATTAACTAATTTTTGCAATTTATTTGAAATTGCTGTTAATCTCATTTTATCAAGTGCATACACATAATATTCTGCGGGAGTTCGCGCAATAGAGTAAATCTGAACCTCATTAGGTTTTATTTGCTTAATTGCCTCCCCCAAGGATCTTACATTCCTTTTGTTTGCATTAGACAAAAAATCCTCCCGATACGAACGATATAAAAGGCATTGGAGGGTTAATTTATTTTCACAAGGCATTTCTTTCCTTAAAGTTGCTATAGATTGTATAACTTTATCGACTGGTAATATCGCTTTGTGAGGACGATTAGTTCTTAGAAAGTCTTCTTGGGTAGCCGCATCTAATTTTGCCAATATCACATCAAAATCTCCAATAATTTTTCTTACATCCTTACTGTATAATGTACTTGAATTTGTAAATAGTGTTAGATCGGGTTTTTTCCCATTCCATATTCTGTTATCTCTTACATTCCGGGCAATAGAAAGATATTCTGTTAAATGCTTATTCAAGGTGGGTTCGCCATAATATCCGGAGAAACTTATGCTATCTAAGTGTGGAAAATATTTTAAAATGGAATTTAATTCCTTTCTAAATGACTGTTTGGGGGGAAGGTCTATTCTATATTCTTGTGAAACCAGTTGGTCCTTATCTGATTTTCCTAATTCACAATAAACACAATTATAACTGCAAACCTTCTCTTCCGGTAAGATGTTCACGCCTAATGAGAGTCCCAAGCGCCTCGATTGAAATGGTCCGTAGGTATATTTCCTAATTTTTATCATTTTTAATGCGAGAATACTCACCCCTTTAGGGGTCAGATGAATCGCATAGTAAATTACTAATCTAAAGGACTCCTTGCTTTTAAATGCTTGCCGTATTTTACATTAAGTAATTCACGAGGAGATACCGAATGCACTCTACACTACAACTCACGGTCATAGGAAAGGTTTTCAAGCCGAATAAGGGGAAGGTATTAAGCCTAAATCGGGACTTAGAACAATATGCGGCGTGCGTGAGGCGGCATCTCTCGTTTAAACCCACTTCGAGGGAAAGACTCCATAAAGACGCCTACAAAAAGGCAAAGCAGATGTTCGAGCTTAAGACGGCACTTTTCCAAACGGCACGGGATAAGGCGGTGGAGGTCTATAGATCTTTCAGGAAGATTAAGGGAAAGAATTCAGAAATACACCTTCGGAAGTGCTGTATGCGGTTTGATGAGCGTTCCTTTAAATTCGGCAGGGTCGATAAGGAACTCACCCCGTATTGGCTCCATTTAAGCCTATCTGGGACTTGGGGACGGACAGCGTTCCCCATAGTGTTCGGTAACAGAAGAAATCTAATAGAAAGAGCGTTAAATGGAGCGTTTGCCATTAAAAGCGTGGAAATGAAAAAGAGACGGGGAAAGTGGTATGCCCACTTTATCCTCGCTAGAGAAGTGGAAGTGTTCGGCTCTCCCGAATCGGTCATCGGCATAGACCGCGGAGAAAAGAATTTTGCCGTTGCCGTGGGGATTCAGAAGGACAGCCCGACCAAGCCCCGAAGGGGTATGTTCTGGAGCGGTGCCGAGATCAAAGCCCTCAAGGGAAAGTATCATCATATTCGGAGGAGCTTGGGAAGGAAGAAGCTCCCGCAAGAGATCAAAAAGATAAAGGGGATGCTCTCACGAAAGCCCGACCAATTATTGCATACACTAGCCGGCGAGATCGTGGCATATGCAGAACAGTTCAAAAACCCGGTCATCGCCTTGGAAGAGCTCACGCACATCAGAAACAGGTTCAAAAAGAAGAAGAGGAGTAAAAAACTGAACCGAAGGATGAATTCTCTGCCCTTCCGTAATCTTCAAGACTACATCGAATATAAAGCCCTTAAAAAAGGGATCGCCGTGGAATACATAAACCCCGAGAATACTACCAAAGAGTGCCATCGCTGCGGTACTATAAACAATGTGGGCTATGCCCGCAACTACGAGTGTCCCAAGTGCGGTCTCATCTACGATAGGGACTTGAACGCCGGTATCAATATAGCCCAACGGATAACGAGTTCGTTGGGATGGGGGACAAGTGGATGCCCCGAACAGCCGAATGAATGAAGCCCCTCCCTTTAGGGATGGTTTAATTCACTCTCCCGCTTTAAGTAGTAGATTCTATAAAGGCTTTTATCTCATTGTTTACTCTTAATGCTTTTTCTAACATCACCGAGTGCCCAGCCTCCTTAATAATTATCAATTTTGAATCCCTTATATTATTCTTATAAAACCTTTGATATTTAACGGGAGTAAGCTTATCGGCTTTTCCTACTAAGATCAAGCAAGGAACGTCGATTTGTTGCACATTATCTAAAATATCAAAATTATTGCAAATCTCAAAATCCCTATGAGTTATTTCTGGATCATGCTTGGAAATTTCTTCTATATAGGGATTTATAAGGTTTTTTGAAGTTTTCCTATAAAAAGAACCCACGGAGATATTATCTAAAAATTGATCGAAATCATTCAATAAATTATCTAAAATAAGAGGAGAAACTCTCAATCTTCCGCCCGTTGACATTAATATTAAACCTTTAACATCTTTCGGGTATCTAAAATAATAAGATTGGGCGATTGCCCCTCCCAGAGAATGTCCACATAATATGAGCCTCTCAATATTCAACTCTTCCATTAACTTCTTCACAGAGTTTATATATAGGTCTAATGATAGATCTTCGCCCTTAAATCGTTTTGATTTCCCGTGAGAGGGAAGATCCAGCGCTATAATACTCATATCAAGGTCAAGCCCATCCAGTTGGCTTTTCCAGACAAAACTATGTTCTCCGGAGCCATGGATAAAAACAAGTGCTTCGCGTTTATTTGGTTCTTTTATTTCATAATAAATCGATTTATCTTTAAAATTTATGAATGGCATATTCCTTCGAAGAAAGAAACTTTTTATATACAAAAAAGGAATACTATCTAATAGAATTTCTACTTATAAAAAATAGAAAAAAGGAATAAATTATTAGCTGATTTCCATACTCGAAAAGGATTTTGCACCAATCAGAATTAGGAGAGCTCCAAAAACAGTTAGAATTAATAAGTCTAACCAGAATGGAAAGAATGACACTCCCAGAATGACAAACCTGAAGATATCGACACCATAGGTTATCGGATTTATCATCATTATTACCTGCATGGGTAAGGGAACACTATTAAATGCAAACATTGCTCCTGAAAGCCAGAACATGGGCATTATAAGAAATGTTTGAATTAAACCGAAGCTCTGGAAATCTGTTAATCTCGAACCAACAGTCAACCCTATTCCCACAACTCCCATGCTATATAACAAAGCAACGGGCATTAGAAGAATTATCCTCCAAATTAAGTTGATATCCCAACCAAAAAACCCTAATAAAGAGCTTAATGATACAATGATTAAGCATTGTATTAAACTCTGCAACGCTACACCTAGTGTTTTTCCCATCATTAATGTCCTCCTGCTTATAGGAGCGATGAGTAGTTCCTTTAGAAAACCAAACATCCTATCTCTTATAACACCCAATCCCCCAAAGACTGCGCTGAAAAGGATTGCCATAGCCGCAATTCCAGACCCTACAAACGCAGTGGAATTTATTTGAACCCCATTAATAATGATATCGACTGAAAAAAAACCTCCGCTAAAAACAAATAAAAATAGGAGTCCTTGAGCAACGGAGGATATTAATCGAGGCTTATTCCTGAAAAAAGCAAGTAATTCCCGTTTGGCAAGCACCCATATAGTTTCTAATCGCAAGTTTCCTTCAATCTCTACGTAGCTTGACACTTTCCTACTCATCTCTGACTTCCTCCTCGCAGTTGTCTCATTATGATATGACCCTTAATATTCTTAGTTCTATTCGAGGTTTCCTCACGGATGTCCTTTCCGGTATAAAAGAGAAAAACATCTTCCAGAGTTGGATTATGCATCTCCACGGATTTAACTGATAGATTATTAAATGTGCTAATTTCTTGTATGATTTCAGAAATTAATGCAGCTCCATTTTCGCAAGAAATTGTTAAAACAGGTTGAGCTCTAATTTTTTCCTCTTTAAATTCCCCTGAAAGTATTTTTTTAATTGTATCTTTTATTTCATCAGGTAGTTGTTCCAATAAATCGGGCTCATCTTTAAAAAGTTGAGCAATACGTTCTTTATCTTCAACTGGTGCTTTTGAAAAGAGAGTTTTTGCCATAGGAAACTTTTCAATTGATTTTACAAACTTTTTTGCATCGGACATAATTTCCTTCATTCTTTTTCGCATCATTTGGGGGTTAACTCCTTTTATGCCCTTAGGCATTTTTATTTCATCAGAGCCCATTCCTTTCTTTTTAGAACCCCCTATTGAAACTTCTTTTACGCCTTCAATATCTTCTGTCAACATTTTCGATAATTTGTTCAAAACCGAAAAGTCATCAACCCATTCCAAAGTTATCTCTATAATATCACCTGATAACTTGTGCTTTAAATTATCAGATGTATCCAAAGCAATTATTTTTCCGTGATCCATAATACATATTCTATGCGCAAGCTCATCCGCTTCTTCCATATAGTGGGTGGTGAGTAATATAGTCATCTTAAGATTTCGATTGAGTTCCTTTATTTTTTCCCAAATTTTACGCCTTGTTTGAGGATCTAATCCTAACGTGGGTTCGTCCAAAAATAGTACTTTTGGAGTATGAATCAAACCCCTCGCAATTTCTAAACGGCGTTTCATCCCACCCGAATAATTCTTTGCAAGCATTTCTTCCTTTCCATCTAGATCAACCAGTTTTAATACTTCCTTTATCTTATCTCTTCTTTTTGCTTTTCCCATCCCATATAGAATTGCATGTAATTCTAGATTTTCTCGAGCTTTCATATCCCCATCTAAAGAGGGTTCTTGGAATACAACACCAATGCTCTTCCGAACCATATGGGGGTCGTCCTCGATATTATGCGAATTCACGACGGCCGTTCCTTTAGTAGGTTTTAGTAATGTTGCCAACATAGAAATGGTAGTTGTCTTTCCCGCTCCATTTGGACCTAGCAGCGCAAATATTTCCCCTCCACGGATATCAAAGCTTATATCATCCACAGCTAAAACTTCCCCTTCTTCATATATTTTTGTTAAATCCCGAGCTTCAATAACATTTTCCGTCAAAATTGTCCAACCTCACTTTTATTATTATTTTTTTTTACATTAATTTATTGTTTATATTTCATAATATTTTGTTCATTTGAATGATTATACAAGGAAATATGATTTTTTATTGAATCTTTCGGTTTTTTTCATTAATCTTTCTAAAGGAATCATCCAGATCATCTTTTAATTTCCTCCGATCAAATTCTTCCATTTGTTGAATATTAGTGAGAATAAGATCAATTTCTTTCCGAAATTGCTCCAATTTCTCTATTCGGGATGAGAATCTATCTATCATTACATTAATTCCATCTTTAATTTTATTGAAAAAACGCTCGCCTTCCGTTTTTGTAGTTAAAGAATCTATATTTTCTATCATCATTAAGCGAAACCATTCTCTGGCAAATGGGTGTTCACATTGTTCCGGATTTGCCTTTTCAGACATCATAGCGAATAAATTTGCCCATTTTCTCTTTAGTTTTTCTAAATACTTCTTGCCCCTCTCGTTTATGGTATAAAACTTATTTAACCTTCCTTGAATTATTTCTTCATGAACCTCAACAAATCTTTTATCTTCAAAATCTTGGAGTGATCTCAACAAGGTACCGCGGGGAAAATTATATCTTTCTTGTAGGTGATACCCTGTAATTCCATTAGGATTCTCTGAGATTATCGTGAGGATAATAAAATTTCTAATTTCATGGAAGGCTTTTCGATTAACTGGAAGGGGTCTTCCTGGGGGAGGTGGCGGAAAAGGAGGTAAAGGCCCATTAAAGGCCGGTGTATTATGCTTGGGATTATTAAAACCCCTGCTTCTATCCCTATCCTCTCCGTCCTCACTCTGTTTAAAAGGATGATTAAAATCTCTTCGGAACATTTTTTCCTTATATTTATTTGAAGTATGAATATGATCATAACGATCATATTATATAATATACGATAATATTATGTCATTTAAAAATATGACCGATATGATCATATTTATTATTGGAGAAATTGTTTTTGTAAGAGGGAAATCTAGGTGATATTAGTCCCGTATTTGATTCTGTAGTTAATATAATGTTCCCAATATCAATATCTATATTAGAAAAATTTAAATAATAAAATTTCTATAATAATCACAAAGATGGGAGACATTCACAGTGCTTTTAAAACTCTGGGACTTGGAAATGATGCTACACCGCGCGAAATTAAATTATCTTATCTTAAATGGGCTAAAAAACTTCACCCCGATATTAATAAAGACGATCCAAAAGCAAATAAAAAGTTTGTAGATCTTCAAAATGCTTATGAAACGGTTATTGATCAAAAAAATCAAAAGAATCGGGGCATTAAGCCGAAAAGCACGAATAAGCCTCCTAAATCGAATATGTTCTGGCAAGATCTTTCCGAATTTGACTCAATATTTGCCTCATTCTTTAAGGGAATAACATCATCAAGAGCCTCATCCCATTTAGATAACCCAAAAACCCATATGGATTTAAGAAAAACCTCAAGACGCAAAAGCACTATTCATAAGAAAGATCTTTTCAGCAAATTCGATCGAGAAATAGATTTGCTGATAAATTTTTGGAAAAGATTTTCTGAAACTTAAAATAAGTTTCAATATTTAATAGTCTTATGACAATTAAAAGTGAAAAACAACAAGGAAA
>CAZDJH010000024.1:0-10625 GCA_964505645.1 uncultured archaeon
TTGGGGAAGGTCCGAAAATTGGAACTCCAGCAATACTCCGCTGGCGGTCCTCGAACCATTGGTAAGCTCATTCGGCCCCATCAACTGTACCGAAATCGGGGTGTTGTCGATTTCGATGTTTACTTTATTTTCTTGTTGCCGTCCGTGAATATCCCACGCTTTTACCGTGAATTCGTAGGTTCCATCGGAAAAGGTGCATGTATTGAGCAAATAATTGAAATTAATGCTCCCATTTAACCAATATTCTTGGGAAGAAACATTCTTCTCATATAAGCGGGAATCGTTTAGATAAAGCTGGACATTTTCCATTCCGCGATTATCCCATGTTGTTATTTGTAGCTCTTGAATCTCATTGTAGGTTTGACCTTCTGCTATCCCTTCTACGGTTATCTGGGGTGGTGTTATGTCTTCTGGGATATCCATCGCATTGAGGGGGTCGGAGCCGAATTTGATCTCTTCGCCATCGCCGTATCCGTCATCGTCTGAATCCGGGTTATCGGGATCTGTTCCGTAAACTTGTGTTTCCGTGGAATCTGAGAGCCCGTCTTGGTCTAAATCGTCACCCACCAGCATCGAAGTCGCGTCCAGAAAAATTTGACCAAAAGTGACTTGCTGGTCTTGGATTCGAGAGTAATTTTTTGCGGTAAGCGTGTGAATGTGAATAAACATCACGGTGATATCGGAATGTTCCACTGTAAGGGAATGGATACTCGAGTTATATTCGTTGTTCCCGCTGGATTCCTTGGTTAAAGTGGCGTTCGTATTAATTAAAGTAAGGTTGGTCTGTGCATCTCCTTCATTATAATGATAACACTCAGCCGCCACCTGTAAATCACTGTCGATGAAGGTGGCATGGACTTGGTCGCTAATTTTTACCTCATCGGTAATAGTCAGGTTATTTGCGTTAAATGTTATGGGATCATCGTATGCATAGTTATACCCACTAATGTAGAGTGTATCGAACAAGGCATCATCAATCGTAAGATTAGCCGCAGAGTAAACTTGTAATCTACTACCCTCAACGATCGATGCCTCTATTGAAACCTGACAATGGGAAGTAAAATACATCTCATCTCTTATATTTATGAAACTATTCTCTATAGAAACCTGACAAGAATCATAAAAGCGTATATCATCTACATCTATGGAGGTATTTTCTATTGAAACTTGACAAGAACCGGAAAAGCGTATATCATCTACATCTATGGAGGTATTGTCGATCGAAACGTGGCAGTGACCGTAAAAGCGCATATCATCCCAGGTAAGATCCCAAGAGGTGTCTTTAATAATTCCTCGAGATTGGTCGTAAAAATAAACATAATTACTGGAAAAAGAGCAGTTTTCTACGGTAACTCTACTACTATCGTGGAAATAGAGATTATCAAAATAGCACTGAGAATCGCTCACTTGAAATTGGGCGTCCCCGTAACTGTAAACCTCGGGATTTCCGCCGAAGCTTTCATGATTGACCATAATGAGGATGCTATATTCGCTAAGGGATATACGCTCCTCGACCCGATCAATATTGTCCAAGGTCGCCTTCGCGTTTCCGGACAGCATCAACCGATTGGCCTCGCCCCCATCCCGCATCAGCAGGGTCGCATTGCCCGACACCTCGATATCCCCTGTCACCGACACATTTGTGAGAGTAGCAATTGCACAATCTCCAATATACATGTTATTATAGGTCTCATGAGCTAAGTCCAGCTCACTTTCGTCTAAAATAAAATAATTTCCGTTGTACAGCCCTGTGGTGCCCTCTTCCAAGGTATTGGTCCCGTCTACATCAATGTAGTGTCTAATGGTACTCATCTGGTAGGAGATCCTAGAATTGTTCCGAGCGGTCAGATATCCGACATTGAGAAACATGACCGTAATATCGGATTGTTCCACTATAAGGGAATGGATACTCGAGTTATATTCGTTGTTCCCGCTGGATTCCTTGGTTAAAGTGGCGTTCGTATTAATTAAAGTAAGGTTGGTCTGTGCATCTCCTTCATTATAATGATAACACTCAGCCGCCACCTGTAAATCACTGTCGATGAAGGTGGCATGGACTTGGTCGCTAATTTTTACCTCATCGGTAATAGTCAGGTTATTTGCGTTAAATGTTATGGGATCATCGTATGCATAGTTATACCCACTAATGTAGAGTGTATCGAACAAGGCATCATCAATCGTAAGATTAGCCGCAGAGTAAACTTGTAATCTACTACCCTCAACGATCGATGCCTCTATTGAAACCTGACAATGGGAAGTAAAATACATCTCATCTCTTATATTTATGAAACTATTCTCTATAGAAACCTGACAAGAATCATAAAAGCGTATATCATCTACATCTATGGAGGTATTTTCTATTGAAACTTGACAAGAACCGGAAAAGCGTATATCATCTACATCTATGGAGGTATTGTCGATCGAAACGTGGCAGTGACCGTAAAAGCGCATATCATCCCAGGTAAGATCCCAAGAGGTGTCTTTAATAATTCCTCGAGATTGGTCGTAAAAATAAACATAATTACTGGAAAAAGAGCAGTTTTCTACGGTAACTCTACTACTATCGTGGAAATAGAGATTATCAAAATAGCACTGAGAATCGCTCACTTGAAATTGGGCGTCCCCGTAACTGTAAACCTCGGGATTTCCGCCGAAGCTTTCATGGTTAACCATAATGAGCGTGCTATACTCGCTAAGGGATATACGTTCCTCTATACGATCGATATTATCTAATGTTGCTATTGCGTTCCCCGACAGCATCAACCGATTGGCCTCGCCTCCATCCCGCATCAGCAAAGTCCCGTTCCCCGACACCTCGATATCGCCAGATACCGTCACATTTCTCAGCGTCACCTGCGCGTAATCAAAAATGTAAATGTTCATAAAGGTCTGGTCAGAAATTTCTACGATTTCATCGTTCTGGATGAACAAATTCTCACCCTCCGACTGGGTTTTCGGAGCTTCCTCAACCCAAATTGGATCCGAGTTGGGAATCCCGCTCCCTGTCTGCCGATTATGGGGCACAATAGGTTGAACTAACACGACCGCGCCAAAAACAAATAAGATAGCGCTCATTAAGCTAAAAATGCGTATTATAGTCTTTTTTCGCATAAATTGAATCATCTTGGTGTTTTTTTAACCCAAAATAAAAGAATGGGGATAGATATATAATAAGATTTGGAACTTAAAAATCTTTCGCCCATTGGAACTTTTTTGCCGTTGGGAAGCCCATGTTAAATGAAACGGCTTGACAAGGATTAATTTTTATGGATTGCTGTCGACTTTAGTAATGCTTCAATGAACTTTATTTTTGGCTCCCAAACGATTACCTTACTTATATGCTACTCATATCAATTCCCGATGATTCTTAATTCTCCAACAAATATTCAAAATTCAAAGATAAAAATTTATAACGAATAACTATTGTATTCCTACTAGATTGGCAGTCTATGGTAAAGGACATATAGGAGAGTCTTTTATTTTCTATTAAGTTAAATCTCTTATTTACCTTAATTCTTAATTCTTCTAAATTTGTATATTTGTATATAAATTATGATTTTTACCTTTCACGTAGCTCCTTCACGCCCTAAAATCCTGCGGGTAATGAGTTTGAACGCACTTAGGACGTTTTCCCTTGTATTTTCACTTATCTTGACATAATCATGAATATCGAATTCTTCTAAGAAACTACTGATATAGTTTTCATCCAAATTGACATCCAATTTCACTTTAGGCTTTACTCCAATGAGAAGGAAGGGAAGATCAGGTTCGTTTTCACGGCAAATTTCCACCCATTCACCTAAGCTTTCCAATGTTGCGGGGCGCCCCAGATCAAAGATTAACACTGCCCCCCGTGACCCTAGAATATAACTCTTCATGAGAAATCTAAACTTTCGCCAAGTACTAAAATTCCACAGTTGTAGGACGTATTTCTGGCCGTCGACTTGAAGTTCAATTATAAAAAAATCTATTCCTATGGATACATTGGTGTTTTTTTTAATATGTTCGAAATGGGAAAGGAGGGCAGGTTTAGCCACATCTTGATCCCCTGCCAGTATTACTTTAAATGTTTGGTTTTTGTTCATACTTTTCTCATACTTTTCAAATAATTTGTTTATAATTTTTTAATTTTTAAAAATTTTTATTTTTAATTTCTACTATCTACTATCTACTATATACTATCTACTATCCAATTTTTAAGCTTTATATATGTAATCTATTCTCTAAATCCTAATTTTTCATATCCTTTAAATTACTAAACATTACATTATATTATGTATTATGTATATTACATAAATAAGTGATTTACCAATTGATTAAAAGGTTCTACTCATTTTCCTAAATAACATTTTGTTTTCCTCTTTCTCCTCAGAAGTATAATGCGCATTCTTTGCCAAGAACCACCCAAGGATCCCCAAAGCTCGGAAAGCTTGATAGAACTCTGTACTGGACTGAATAAACGAATCGGAATCTTTCTCATCAATTATGAAAGAATTAAGCATATAACACCAAATCAACCTATTAAATTCGGCTTTATCAGTCATTCCGTTTTTATATTTATCAAATGCATTATCGAGCATAGGAAAGCTATATTTGATGGAATTGAACATATATTTAGGATTGTGAATTACTTCAGAAATGATCTTCTTAAATTTTTGAATAATGTCGTGAACTGCCGTTAAATGTGCTTGGTTCTCAGAGTATAACGTTTCAAAAGCCTCGAACTCCTCAATTAAAAAGATTGAAATATCACAAAATGCAAGTATCTGAGTTTTCTTTTTTTTATACAACTCTATTATATCGTGTGCTTTTGCTAAATTATGACTGAAATAATTGATATATTCGGGGGAATTCATAAGATTGGAAATAAAATTAAGATATTTTTTCATGGTTTCATTGATTTCAGCCTCGAAATTCTCGTTTAATGGGTTGTTTGAATAATTGATGTAGAGTAGATTTGGTAAATTAATGACATAATCGGGTATTTCCCGCAAACAGTTGTTTTTGACATTTAAATGCCATAGATTATGTAATTTTTGCATCGATTTAGGTAGCTTCTTTAGTTTATTACCTTCTATTTTTAATGTTCCCAAAGAATTGAGGAAGTTAAAAATATCGGGAAGGCGCTCAAGTCTATTGTGATCTAACTCGAGGTCTTTTAATAGGTTGAAATTCCTAATGAGGGAAGGCATTTTTTTCATTTTATTCTTTGAAAGCATTAAAAACTTCAAATTTTTCAGCAACGCAAACTTTTTAGGTAATGTTTTCAATTGATTATTAGAGAGGTCGATCTTCTCTAACGTCTGGAGCCTAAAAATGAGCTTGGGAACCTTCTTTAAATTGAGGGAGGTAAGGTTTAATTCAATGATATTTTTATTACGCGCTTTATATTCAATTCTTTTATTAAATGTATTCTCGAGGGTCCATAAAACTTTTGCGTGCGTATAAAACAAATTATACGCTTTCTCCCAAATGTACTTTGGAAGGAAATCGATTGGATTTCCATAAAAGTAAATTCGTTTCAATTCTTTGAAATCTTCGATATATAAGGGAAGTTTTTTTAATGAATTATTGCTTATATCAAGTATTTCTAATTTTGTTAGTTTTCTAAGAGAATGAGGTAAATACCGTAGTGAGTTATCTGAAAGGTCGAGTCTTTTTAGGGATTTAAATCGTGTAATCGATCGAGGTATAGCATGGAGTTTATTTGAGGAGAGGTGGAGTTTGGTTATATTATTGGGCTTTGGAACGCGCGAAAAGAGGAATTCAAGTTCTTCTTTATTTAGATAATTAAAATAATTCTGCTCAAATATGTATTGTAATACCGTAGGATACCCATAAGTAATGCGCTTTGCGAGCTCCTCGTTTAACCGTACCCTTGCCCTCCTATCGCCCACGTCCGCCAGCTTTTTAAGTAAGGGAAAGGCCAGGTTTCGGTGGAGGAGTCGGGTATCATAATCATGTTCCACCCAAGCTTGCAAATTTGAGCAGTGTCCCCAAAAGATCTCTTCGGGGGTAATTCCTAATTCTTTTGGGGAGGTTCTTAATTCGAGGTCGTTGTTCAAATATTCACTCGCTTCATCTATTGAATTAATTTCTTGTAATTTCGGGTTTTCATGGGGATTTACTATTAAGAGGTATTTGCATTGACGGAAATATTTTCCTTTAACATAGATTGAAGTCTTCTTATCCTTCAGTTTGACGTTAATAAACTCGTTAATCTTATAATCCTCTGATTTACTCATATTCATTCACAATTTTAACCCATTTATTAATTTATTAGAATATCAATCATTATTTATTTTCTATTTTCTTAATTCTTAATTTATATAGATATATGCATACTTTTTACCTTTAATTTATATAATCATTTAATTCAGCAATTTATGATCAAAATCGAACTCATTTGGGGTTAGCAACTTTTCAATAAGACATCCAACTCCAACCCTCTCATCACTGAAAAGTCGATTCAATGAATAGGTTCCGTGAAAATAGTAGATGCTCGTCCTGAGGATTTTGTAATGAAAACCAAATAGAAGATTGAAGTGTTCTAAGGCGGTTAAAATGGTTCTTTCATTCTGTCTAAGTTGTCGGGATTCCAATACATCAGGGTCGGCCTTATGGAAAAGAATATAACAACGGATCTGTTGGCTATGGAACCGATCCAAGATTTTAATGATTTTCCTTAAATAATTAAGCGATTCCGAAAAAAGCTCGTCGTTTTGTATATCAAATAAATAAATTAATTCATTTAAACAAGAGAATACCTTATAGTGCTCGCGTAGGACTTGTTGGCGGTATCTTAATACGCCGCCCGAGTCCCAAATGGAAAATAACTTGTTCCCCACTGAAAACGTTGTCCGATCGAAACCTTTTGTTGGCGACAACCCCTCTGCATATTCCAAGCTCCTATTAAGAATTACATTAACAACTGAAGTTTTTCCAACCCCTGTTATTCCCGCGAGAAGGACTTTTTTGATTTTTGTCATATTCTTAAAAAAGGTTACCTCTATCCCAATATCACATAGGAAACCGTGATATATAAATCTTTCCCCTTTTTTCTGATGTTGATATAAAACACAAAAAGATAATACTTGTTACCTTAAGACCCCTCTTATCATAAAGTTCCTTCCCAAGAGGATGATATTGGGGACAATCGACGATTCTTTTTAATTATAATTGTTCAAAATCTATGGAATATGATTTGAAAAGGTGTAGAATCAATTCCGTTATCTTTCTATGGACTTTCTTCCCATTTCCTCCACCCGTTTTGATACGAATCATCCCCCCATGAGGATGAGGTTCAAATTCGAGTAATAATATTGTTTTATTAAGACCGTGCCCCTTAATCCAGAGGCCTGCGGTTCTAGATAAAAATCTCCCTTGAGACTCTGGAGCGCCATATTCTCTTGCAATAAATACGGTAATACGCGAAAAAATCAAATCTCCGAGAGAATCCATTCTATATGCTGAGATATGGGGGTCTGAATCGAGTATTTTTAAAAACCATTCATCTATTTCTGGAGAATCACTTTTCCGGACAATTGGAAAAACCCAACGCCCTTTATCTATAGGATAACAATTATTTTCTCTCTCAAGATAATATAGAAAATCATCCAATTGTGTGTTGCTAATACCCTTGGGAACCTTCAAATCCTCGATGAAAACAATTCCATCCGATTCTTTTGCTTGGTTAATCAGGTTATCACTCCAATTCTTAATAAATTCGGGGTCCAATAAAACAAATAGTTCCGAAGGACTAATTTGAATGAGGCTTTGGGACATATGGTGTTGGAGAGCCGCTTTAATATAAATCTTATCTTTAATTTGGGTTTGCTTTCTTAAAGCATTTAATAACTCCGACATTTCCATCAATTTATAATGTTTTCGTAGTTCTTTAAGTGCTTTCTTAATCCTTGTTAATTTTTGAGAATTTTCTAATTTAATAAGCGCACTCCAATCAATGGCACCAGTTAGATCTTCGAGGAGCTTTTTAATACCTCGTCCTTCCTTTGCAGATACCCTATAATAATTGGAAATCTGATTATTTTTAAGGAATTCTTGTATTTCCGAGTTTGAAACTGAATTTATATTTAAATCTATTTTATTGGCAACTATAAATAGGCAATTCAGAGCGGGGCTCCGTGTTTTTTTAATCATCCTAAATAAATATTTTAGACCCTCGAATGAATCTTTACGGCTGACATCGAAGAGTAAAAGAATTGCAGAGGCTTCGTTCAGAAAAAGTTCATTTACAGCTCTAAAATTCCATTGACCCCCTAAATCCCAAAAACAGAGTTGCGGATGATAACCCTCAACAGGAATATTTACCTGTTTGAAATATTTATTAATCCCTATTGTCGATTGTTCTTCAAGAGCAGGAGTTTCTTGTTTCCATTTTAGATAACTCGGAGTGGGTTTGTCATCGAGAATTGCGCTCATACCCGTTTCCTCCTCGAATCGCTTCTGTAATTGTCTTTCCCTTTTGTTCTTGTAATCCAATCCGCTAATAGTATGAGATAAATGAGTTTTCCCTACGTAAGATTGACCCAGGAGAATAACTTTAGCGTTTAGAGGAATTTTAATATATGGAGCTTTTTGAGTGATCATTTTAATTTTTGGTACCTTTATTTCTGTTTTAACATGTGGAATGTAAATTTGACCTGAATTTTTTCCCTCGAATTCAAATTTAATAATATCTGCAATTTGTTTTTTAGTTTGATGTAATTTCGATATATACGCCTCTATTAATTCTTTTATATCGGATATTGGTATAGCGCTGCTCACTTTTCCATTGATAATTTCCTTTAATTCGGAGAAAGACTCTAATAACTTCTTACTATCTTTTATAGCACGTGTCAACTTATGAGCCTCTATACAATTTTTAACTTTTTGATATCTTTTGGTGAGTTCATTTATTTTTACCATTAATCTATTCCTTACTAAAAAGGTCGTATACTCAAAACCTAAGTGTAAAAATTTTCTTAAATCCTTTCCCTTGTTAAATTTTTTGGCTAATACAATCCTTTTTTCAATTAATACTATGATTTCTTTTATTAAAGCATTAAGTGAGGAATATTCATTGTTCCTGTAATTAATGTCTATTTGTTTTGCTAGCGTATTGTATTTTTCTACCCATTGATAGACTTTTAAATCATAAATAAGATTCTGATTCATAGATTTTTCGTTTTCCATAGCTGGAATTACCGTATCCATTTCAAGATTTTTCAATAAAACTATTATCCTTGGATATAATTGATCTCTCATCTCCGCAAATTTAATTGCTTTTTGAATATTTTGTTCTCTTAAATTATAATCAATAATAACCTCTAATTGCTTCCATTGATTCATCGCATCCTCAATAGTCTCCGGCCCTTGTTCCAAATCTTCGTTTAGCTTATGTTCTCTTTCCTTAAGACATTGTTGCTTTTGAAGCTTGGAACAGATAAGAGAATAATAAAATAAAAAACATACGACTATCATAGTAGATACGAGTAATTCTGCTTTTGCTATGGGATTCCTTGTAAATGGAAGACCGGCTGATAATATACTAAAGGGAGCTAGTTCCCTAAAAAGAGTTAAACCCGTAGCTACAAAACAAAGAGAGTAAATTAAAATTAAAAGTGAATAACGTATATTTAAATTGTAGTTCCTTATTCCGGAATATAAAGAAATTAGGATAAAGCTTAGTAAAAAGATAAGTTCCGTTGATAAATCTATAAGGATATTTCCGATCTTTCCATTAGAAGGATAATATGTCCGAATTTTCAAAATGATAACCATTCCAATATTGAGTATTATTCCATTTAAAGTACTTTTTGAAAACCGGCTTTTAACCCCGCAATAAAACATCTTATTAATAATATAATGCGCACACGAGAATGAAATCGAGAGAATTAAGATAATAAAGAGCGAAGCCATCATAACCGGTGTTATCAACAACGTTATTAAAGATAATTCCTGTCCCGGATTAACATTAACGCTAACGTTAACGTTAACATTAACATAAATGGGATTTAAGATATACCAAAATGAAAAAAATATAACATAACTATTTATATAACCGAGGGTAAAACTCTTTTCCCATTCCCATTCCCATTCCTTAAAAACTTTGGCACAAATAACCGAGAGAACATAAAAAGAAAGGATGGGAACAAGCAGATCATAACCGTTATTAAATCCTACTTTCCATGAAGATGGAATCAGCTCCCTGATAATATTACAGAGAAATGAAAAAAGAACAATAAATCCTGAGGCTAAACTACAAAACTTTAAGGAAGTCAAGAAAGTAAATTCATGGGAGGACTCATCTGAACTTACTAAAAGGTTTGCAATCCCATATATAAGACAGGAATCTAAAATGGTAAAAAGCCCCACGCAGAGGGTAAATTTTATAATTTCCATTTTCTTTTGGTTGGAGTTTTACATTATAAATTTTGATTTATAATAAAAACCGTCATTAATACATATAGAAAATCATATATATAAATCTATCGCATTATCCAACCGATTCTTGAAGGTTATGAAATGCCGCTAAAATCATCCCGGCTATTTTTTAGAGCCATATATTATCTCAGTTGGACTCCAATCCCCCTTCTTACATCTTTAAGAAAACTACGTGTTGA
>CAZDJH010000024.1:10635-12140 GCA_964505645.1 uncultured archaeon
TTATCCAGGTTGAGCAAGATAACCTATTTTTAATTATTAAAATAGGTACAATAAATCCTCCGCTACTTTTTCCATTTTTGCCTCGCATCTATTAGTTTTATCAGCTTAGATGGATATAAATTGATTTCTCTTTTTTGTCAACTCTCCACTTTTATTACTTTAAGCGTTTTTTTTAGGGATTATCATATTAGCCTTAAATAGATCGTAGGTCCAATATCGAGCTTCCTTCATATCTATATCTAACTTAAAAATTAAGACCTTCGGTATGGTTGCGGGATAAAATGAACTCTTACATTCATCTATTTTCATTTTCTCATACCATTCTTTCAACATAAAGAGCAAAGTCGGGTTTTTATCATATTTATAGATCTCATCTGTATTGATGATACATTCCTCATTAAGAGCGAGGTCAAGCTGCTTTTTTCCTTCCTCCGGAAAATCAAGGAATCTAGACAGATCTCCATCGCAAGATTCCAATTCATTATGATGTTTAATTTCATACTTATCAATAAGGTTTCGTAATTTTTTCTTCATAATTACTCCAACCTTATCGTCTGAAATAAGAATTAAACGGGCAAATTCACCATTAGTCATGGTTACTTTAAAATTCTTTAAAATCATTTCCAACTCAGGACTCTCAATCTCATTTTGTTTTAATTTAGGTTTTAACATTTCGGATACTTCTTCGCTCCAATTGTTAAAAGCCGAAATTAAACCCCCGAATGCGTTTTCCTTCAGATTATGGTTTTCTAAATACTCGATTTTTGACAATATATTTCCGTATTTTAACTGCAAAAGGACTATACGGGTATTTGATACATCTTTAAAAAATTGGGAAATTTGCTCTATTTTCTCCCTTGAAATCTCAAAATCTTGGAGTAATTTATCCTTTCTTAGTAACTCGTTTAGGTTAGGAAAGCTTACCAATGTTTCTGTACCCGGTTCAGGACGCCTTAGTATCGCATTATATCGTTCACTATTTACATATAACATATCTAAGTCCAAAATTTCAATCTTCGAGATGAAGCTATGTTCTATGCTACAGAAGAAAGATTAAAACACATCCGTGATTTTGAGAGAGAGTTTCAATCTTCGAGTTGAAGCTATGTTCTATGCTACGAATAAGATTTTACGGAAACGAATTGGCAATCAAAAAGTTTCAATCTTCGAGTTGAAGCTATGTTCTATGCTACTGGATCTTTGAATCCAGACAATCTAAGAGTTATTGAATGTTTCAATCTTCGAGTTGAAGCTATGTTCTATGCTACAAAATCAGACGCGAACTTTTGTCTAGTTTTATTCAAGTTTCAATCTTCGAGTTGAAGCTATGTTCTATGCTACGAGGGCTCGAAAGCACGCGGCTAAACACGGAAACAGGTTTCAATCTTCGAGTTGAAGCTATGTTCTATGCTACGGTAGTTTGATGAAGGCCATGGTTCATAGCGATATGAGTTTCAATCTTCGAGTTGAAGCTATGTTCTATGCTACATCGATAAATTTATCTA
>CAZDJH010000024.1:12240-18109 GCA_964505645.1 uncultured archaeon
CAATTAAGCACTGCTGAAGTTTCAATCTTCGAGTTGAAGCTATGTTCTATGCTACATCGATAAATTTATCTAGTCAATTAAGCACTGCTGAAGTTTCAATCTTCGAGTTGAAGCTATGTTCTATGCTACGCTCACCCTGAAATGCGCTGTGACGGAGCAGCGAGATGTTTCAATCTTCGAGTTGAAGCTATGTTCTATGCTACTTAGCAGGAATTTTACAATATAAAGAGGAATATAAAGTTTCAATCTTCGAGTTGAAGCTATGTTCTATGCTACAAAAAAGAACTAAAAGTACGACTGGAGATATTTGGGTGAAGGGTTTCAATCTTCGAGTTGAAGCTATGTTCTATGCTACAGAATTAGTAAGATTGAAAATCTTTACAATAACGGGTTTCAATCTTCGAGTTGAAGCTATGTTCTATGCTACGCGGATATACTCCTTACAAACAGCACATATCAAGAGGGGTTTCAATCTTCGAGTTGAAGCTATGTTCTATGCTACAAAGAAAGAATTAAAGAATGGAGACATTAACCACCAATAATAATTGAATCGAGAGGGGATCTTCCAGCAATATCACTGGATAGTGCATTTTTTCACGAATATTTAGAAAGGATGGATTTCCTTTCATATTCAATTTCGTGAACGTTTTCGAGCCTCTCACTTTTTCCGAACCCTTTATAAAGGGGCTCGACGAAATTTACTTCGAGGAGGGGGCCTAAAACCCATTTATCTCCGTAAGGAATGTTGTACTTTCCGATTACGTATTTTTTCGGTAAGACTTTTCTATCATTCATATAAGTATCTAACCAAGATGTTACAGATATTTTTTGAAAGACCTCCCAGTAAACCCCACCTTTATTTAACAGAAACGGGAAATGAAGCCCCGAATTGGAAGAAAAAAACGGGAAGAAAAAAAACCACGATAAAAGGGTGATCGGGCTCGAAATCACTTAAATAGTTTAAATAAGATTTTATCAGAAAATAAGATTAAATTCATAAGGCAATTTTCGAGAACATGCTAAGATCCAAAAATTGATAAAAAGAGGTTTATAGGGCTAAAGTCCTCTTGAAGGAAGGATTAAGTCTTACATTGGATTCTTTAATTTTAATTCTTATTTCGGAAAACGGAGCGAAAACAAGATTATTAAAAGATTTCGAGTAAGATAATTAACTGAATTTGAACTGATTTTTTGTAGATGGGAATTAATTAAGCCCCTATTTGAGAAAGTCATGTTTCTTCCATTAAATATGTTTCTTTTTGATTAATGAGTTGTTGGCATCTCTTTACTCATAGATGAATCATTATTTAATTCATTAATTCATTAATTCATTAATTAATCCCCCTATTGAAAGCCATTAAAATCACCTGAAAATTTATCTAAGGTGTCCGCAATTGAATTGACACCGTGACAATCGGATCCCCACAGGTAAAGCGGAACTTATCTTTCGCTAAATCTTTAATATATGCATTTATCTCCTCAATTATCTGTGGTTTCTCCTTCCATTCACGATAATAATACATTTCGATCCCCCAGACACCCAAACTTTCACAATATTTAAGGAATGATTTATAAACCCTCTTTCGTTCTCTTAAAGATTGAAATAACTCCCCCCTGTTTTTTCTTGCCTTTTTAGGAATGAAACGAAACCCTAAATGAGGAATAACTGCAAATCCTCCGTCTTTCTGGATGGTCTCAACAACTTCTTTTACTGTTAGTATGTCTGGAAGATCTCTTAACCCCTCGTCTAAATTCTGCTTAGATACCTCATTAAAATAAATGTTCTTGAATCGGGGATACTTGAGATCTTTTACATCTTCTATATTAAGTTCTCTTAAGTAATTAAAAAGATGGGGCTTCATAAATGTAAAAGATTCTGCCTGACTTTTCAAATTCGAACCTGTGGTGTGAAATTTGAGAAATCCATCCCAGTTTAATCGATGATCATCAAATACCTCTTGAGCACGTGTTAAATAATGTTTCATCTTTTGTTTGCGCGCACGAATAACGGGTTCTAATAGTTTTTACTTATAGTCGTACTTTTTATGGGGATAATATCCCAGTATTTCGCTTTCATACATTTCATTGAACGACGGACTAGAAATTACTTAAAACTCGGTATAACAATCAATCTCCACCCCCATTATCCCGCTGATTCCACACGCATTACAATCTCTTATAAATTGCGCGTATCCTCCGAGGTTGTCGTGATCGGTTAGCGCGATAAGTTCTAAACCACTAAAAATGCATTAGAAAATCTCTATAAAAAGCATAAGGAAATAAATCCTTCATAATATTCCCGTGAATCCCAAAAGAAGCTCCGAAGATTGGAGGAAAAATTTAATAAAATCATAAATTTCAACGATTAATGGATTATAATTGATTTTGAGCATTGATTTCGGGTGAAATCTTCGGGAATTCCTTTCTCTATCTCTTTCTTTTTCTTCCTCAACTTCCCTATCTTTTTTCTTTTTTCTATCCATCCTTCCCATTTTTCTATGCTTTTTCTCTTTTAATCAAGGATTTACCTACTTAACTCCCTTCTTCTCCGGATTAATTCACAAAATTTGCCAATTCGTCTAAAATCTTCATATAGGCTTCTACTTCTGTTATTAAATTTTTCGTATCTGTTTTTTTCCCTTGATATGTTCTCACATCGTCATATTAGATGTATTTAACCTTCATATTTATGGAAAGGTTATTGTAAAAATGGATCGGAAAATTATGATGGGTTTTATTGCATTTATATTAAAAAGAGTTGAGGGACGTAAAAACCCATAAAGTCTCCATTTTTGTTGTTGTATTGATAAAAGTGCTCAAAGACAAACATTTCTGTGGAAAAATTATCTACGTTGAAATACTCTCTTATAGATTTAAAACTTTACAATCTTCCTATAATCTCTTCTTTTTAAGACAACTAGTACTATACCAATCGCGGAAGCAATAGATAAAAATATTATGGGGAAACTCGGAATCTCTGCGATATCTTTGGCTACTTTTACGAGGGATCCGATTATCCCGATGTAATTTTGAGTGGCAATATTGACCCCCAAAACTATAATATCTCCCACAAGATTTACGATATCCGAAATATGTTTTCCCATCGTTTCAGCAACTGTTTGTTTCTCAATATCAAGGACATATTCACCATTAGAGACTTCCCTTAATGTTAAAATATCTTCGCTGTTTTTTAAGCGGAAATAAAGGTTTAAACCGGAGAATCTGGATGTTGCTCTGATTGTCACGTATTCACCGTTCACGGAATACGTAGTTTCGAACACATTTGATGCGTGTAATCCTAACATATATCGTTGATTCTTATATATGTCGATAAATGTATCTTCAATCGATTGATATGCAGAATTTACGTACAATTTCATCTTAATCTTATAACGGACAAAGGTGAGATCTTGACTCCCATTGGATGTAAAATATAGGGGATAATTATCGCTGACTTGCTCATTAGCGCCCAGTCTTTGATCGAAGAGTACATATTCTATTTCATCTCCCTTATGTGTATAGTTGTAATCGGTATTGAGGAATAGGGGAGCTTTTTCAGAAATGGATGCGACCAGCTTATAATGCTTGCTTTGAGTATTGACATTTTTAATGTAGAAATTAACGGAGGAATCTATTGAGGGTGAGCACCATGAATCGACCTTATAACTTAAATACTTACCCGCGCTTGACTCTTTACTGTATTCATGATCGGAAAGATAAACTTTATTTGAGGTAAAGATTAAAAAGTGCTCTTCTAGGGCCTCTTGTTCGTTTCCTTCCAATCGAGGAATAAACTCAATCCCATGTGAGAAGGCTAGAATACTTTCTCGGGATATTTGAGTGGTATCGATATAATATTTGAATACCCGCTTTCGGTTACTTTCCAGCATAAAATCCGAGATATTGTAAATTTTCTTGCCATCAATAATCTTATCCTCATCAAATTCCGTCCCATTTGGATATAGTAATCCTAAATCCTCCGATATCTTTAAGACCGCCCCCCGGGTTCGAGGGAAGCTAAACGTGTTCCCAAGGGTTATTTCCAAGCGAGCTCCTTTATATATAGATGTAATTTTGGGGTCAATTGATATTTTGTTCACCTCATCGCTAATTGACAACGGATAGGTAGATCCGGAATCGGAACTTGATGTTAAATCAAGGCATTCGACTATATGTAATGTGGGACCCCAACCTCCCCCGCCAATGCGATAAACATCTTCTGAGACCCGGGAGACGCAATATGATCCCGTTGGGTTTTGATTTGAGGTCTTTTCTTCCCATGTATCAGATGCAATATCATAGACTAAACTATGATTCCCCTTCCCAAAAACCCAAATCTTATTATTAAAGGTAACGGCGTCGATGTGATCATACGGAAACGGCATATCTGTTTTCTCTGTCCAAGTATCGCTCATAGGGTTATACTTCTGAATATCAGCAAAATGAGTTTCGGGGTTGGTATTCCAACTTGACCCCCCGATTACATAGATTGCGTCATCGGTTGCGACTGTCGCATGGAGATATCGACCATTTTGAAAGGACGCGCATGTATCCCACGAATCCGTGGAAGGATCGTAAACTTCGCATATATCATAGTAGCGATTTCCCACACCGCCCAAGACGTAGATTTTATCATTAAACACAACCGCTCGACTCCAAGACCTCCCAGTGGGCATCGAATTTCCCGCCGACCAAGTGTCCGTTTGAAAATCATAGACTTCAACGGATGGATTAGGGGACCAGGTATTGGGGTTGAAACCGCCCATAACATACATTTTCGAATCTACAACAGCGACCGCAGGGCCCACTCGACTCATCGACATAGGCGTTAGTGTATCCCACTCTTTTCGGTCGGTGTCATATACTTCCAAATCATTTACCGCATTTTCAAACTGAGAATGACCTGACTCGCAAGAACAACCCCCGACGACATAGATCTTCCCGTTATATACCGTTGAACCCGCCCACGAGCGTGATGTTGGTATGGGCTCTTTCGCCTCCCACCTTAAATCGTAATCCTTGCTATCTTGCGTATTTAACGAGACTCTCGGCTGTTCCGAGAGGTAATTTTTCATTGAAAATTGATTCTTAGTTTCCTCATTTTGAAAAGGAACATCTGCATTTACTTCACCATTATTAGTTTTTTGCTCAGCAGTGGAATATTTATGAGGGTTCACAGTCTTTTGATAACTTGACTTTTCGGTTATAGGATTATTTGTAAATTTAAACATGATAGGGGATAGAGGAGCAACTAATAAAGCAACAAGAATCCAAAAAATAAATAACCCTTTCTTAGCAGATCCCATAAAGCAGACAAATCCTTGATCTCGAGACCCCGTTATTTGGATTATTAACCTCATTATATAATTATAAGAAGGTTAAGTATTTAAGTCTTTCCCCATTAATTATAACTTCTCGTTGTATTATGGAAGAATACGCTTCCAAATCTTTTATATATTCTTAACCCTATCACCTCATTTGATGGTTTTAAGTGGTTAAGATTTAATATTGAAGCTGATATAAACCTTAATTTTATGATGTTGAGGAATCGCTCCATATTAATAATATTTTTATATATAATATCTATTAAAGGTTTATTAAGGTATACGGAAAACGAGCGCATATAGAGCCTGAGATTATAACCTTATTTGAATTGCTCACAGAATGACGAAAAAAAGAATAGAGTTCAGTTTTATAACGTTGAACTGGAGACCTAGTAATAGTAGGTTTCAATCTTCTACTGAAGCTAAGATCTCATGCTACTGGATTCTGAAACCTTTGAGGATTGTAACCAAACAACTGGTTTCAATCTTTTAATGAAGCTAAGTTTTCATGCTACAGCAACTAAAGAGGGGGATGATCTAAAAAA
>CAZDJH010000025.1:0-18083 GCA_964505645.1 uncultured archaeon
GCGATAAATAGGATTGTTAATGAAACCCATTTGATAGAAAACGAAGAAGCCGTCATACAGAGAGGTGAATATAAATATGAGCTTAAAAGAGGGTTAGAACTAATTCCTGGCTATCCGCTATTTACTTTATTGGGAATATCTTCTGTGGCAATCATCGGTCTTGTTTATGTTTTAAAACATAAAAAACTCTTATAAGAAGGGACGTACTTTTTAATTTTTAATTTTTTTTTTATCCTTCCGCATCTCTAATACAGAAATAAGGAAATAACTTCCAAAAAAATTATGTGTATTGTTCTATTATTTCACTTTCCCTTTCTGAGGGATTTCGATATCCCAATGACATCATCATTCCGTAAGTTAGCCCTAAAATAATATTGTCAAAAATAGATTCCCCTGCCCTATTTATTTTATACCTATCTTGGAAAAAGGGTTTTATTTTTTCAAAAACATACTTGGTTTTGGGGCTTTCCTTATAATAATATACCACTTTTGAGCGAAAATCTTTCATAAAATCCCCGTGTTCTTCCAAGACTCGGCGGACACACTCTTTCCCATTAATTACCCCATGGTGCCCGAATCCGCATTGGAACGGGGTTTTTAAACGCTTTAAATTTGACAACGAGTTCATATAGGTACCATAATTGAAGAAAATGGGCATTGAGGTGGGACTGGTGATTAATTCCTTTGAGTGGTAGAGGGTGCCAACGGCCTCTCCAAGGAAAATGAATTCTATTTCGTCGCCTTTAACAAACGCGATTGATTGATGGTCGGGGGTGTGGCCAGGGGTACTTAATATTACCATTTTTACTTTCTCGCCGTTTAGCTTGAATTCTTTCATATATTCTAGTGAGTCAAGGTCTTTTGTAAAAGTTCTACTGGGTGTTATTAGTTCAAATGCTTTATTGGGTATTTTGCGCATTGTACCAACCAAGTCTCCGTAAGTACGCTTTCCACGCGCTAAGTGGAATTCATAATCATTTAAAAGCGCTTTTGTCTTTTTATTCGTTAATATTTTCACGCCAGGATTGTATTTTTTTACCAAATCATACAATTTCCAAATCCCCCCATTATGGTCAAAATGGTGATGACTCGTGAGTAGATATGACACCTTTTCCAACGGAAGATGATTCTTTTTCATGTAGCCTATAATTTTTAGGGCATCGTTAGAAGAACCCGTATCCATAATAATGATATTCCCATCAAACACGCCAATGTACGAAGATAAGATATGTGGGATGCCAAACTCCTTTAAATCTACAAGGTGAATGAACTCATTGGTTTTTCCGGAATCAATTATGATTGTTTTCATATCACGTCTAGAAATACTCTGAAAAATAAGAAATGTTTGATTCTATTTCTAAATCTGAAAATTAAAAAATTATTATTTCTATTCTAACCTATGTAATGAATTACAAATTATCAATATGATAGAGCAATATAAAAATGTTAGTCTAATAATTTAATACAACGATATGTGAATAAAGTAGGAAAAATAAAAGAAAAAGCGCTTTATAGCCTAATCACTAATCACTCTTGAGGTCTCTTAACGCGTTATATAACTTTTCGTGGAAATATTTTTCTTCCAATTCAAACTGATTTAGGTATTGTTTTGTCGAGACACGCAGCTTCAAGCCCTTGGGCAATTCGATGGGCTGTAAAAATATTAAAAGAACCCGTTTCCCTTGGTCGAGGGCGTAATTGATTTCATTTAGGACCATGCGACTGCTTAATGAGTTTTTGCTAATAAAGACTATAAATGCGGTACATTTTTCGATGGCTGTGGCAATTTCATTAGTCCAATCTGAAGTGGGCTGAATGCCCTCATCGTACCAAACGTTTATTCCTCGATTATGGAGATACTCGATTTCACTAAACACCTGGACAGAATCTTTATGAGCATAGCTTGTAAAGAGGAATGGTTCCATTTTATCCCTGTAATTAAAGCTTTTGAAGGGAATTTCTTTGATCGGCGAGGAAGGGATTTGTCCTACATCATATTCCTCTAATCGCTTGAAGGAACCGAATGTTTTTAGGATTGAGTTTACGGCATTTATGGTTTCTCTATAAATTCGCTCCCCCTTTTCTCCACCAGCCCGAATCCGTATAAGTCCTCCCTCAGGAGAGGGAATGAAGTGTAAGAATATAACGCTCTTTTTTCGTCCGCTCCCTTCCGTCCAAATTCCGGAGATATTTGATATGTAAATAGAATCTCCATATTCACGCGATAAGATCACCAAAATACGGGAAAAGATGAGGTCTCCCGGCCCCTTAAATTTAATATTTTCTATTAGAGGCGATGCTTTGAGTATCTGGTAGGCCCAGCCATCTATTTCCTTTAGCTGTGGCTCTCCTTTATGAATGACGTTCGGAAATAACCATTTCTTATTCCCCATATCAAAACAAATATTTTCTATTTCCAAGTAATCCATTAAGGCATTAAACTGTTCTCCCCCTAACTTCCAATTTTCTATTCCTTTGCCATATTCCAGAATGCCTTGGTTATCCGCCGCTCTCCGAATGAGCCGTGCCATCGATTTATCTATAAATTCGGGGTCGAGCACGACGTAAAGATCTTTTCTGCCGAACTGGAGTAGATCTTGCGCGGCAAAATTGCGTAAAGCGGCTTTTAGAGTCAAACGATCCTGGGAGGGTAACTTTTGGGTTAATATTTTTAATAATTTCGCTGTTTTACTTACTTTAATACTTGTTCTGTGCATTTTTAATATACCGGCTATTTCAGAGGCGGTTTTTGGGTCTATATTTTTAATTAAATCACTCCAATCGATAACACCGATCATATCCTCCAAGAGATGTCTAATCCCAGTCTCCTCCTTCGCAGATGTAAACCTATGGTGGCTCAATTGATTTTCTGCAAGGAAATCCTCAATCGCCCCCTGACTTATTGCCTTCCCGCCCACATCTATCTTATTTCCGACGACAAAAATTCGATTTGCCTCGGGAGAACGTGTAGCTTTAACCATATCAAGCCAGTATTGGAGCGTTTTAAAGGTTTCTGGGCGCGTCACATCGTATATTAGAAGGATTATTTGCGCATCGTTTATAAATAGCTCATTAATCGCCCTTAAATTCCAATTCCCCCCCAAATCCCAAAAGCATAGCTCGGGAACATATCCAGACACAGAGAGGTTTACAGGTTTGTAGAACTTATCCACTCCTACGGTTGAGCCTTGACGCTCTCCATATTCCCTACCCGTCATTGTCAGAACCAGATGGGTTTTTCCAACCGATGATTCACCCAGAATAACTATTTTTGCCTGAAGATAGGCCTTTATTCCGCTAATTGTGATATCACTTAACTCGGGTACGGATATCTTTGCTTCTATTTTGGTGAAATCGGTTCTTGGCTTAGCCAATCCCCTTGTTTCAGCTTCAAAAACTTTTTGGATCTTCATTCGGAGTTTATTTACCTCGAACTTTAAGCGTGATATGGTCTGAGAAATCGAATGCAGCTCTTTGTTTGCTTCGCTATCCGCTTGAACATTCCGTTCTAATGTAGTAATTTTTTCGTTTAACCCTATTTGCTGCTCTAGAGCACTTGATATTCGCCCTTTATCAACGAGGGTGAGGACCTCATTGTAACGCTTTTCAAACATGTAATATTTCTCTGTATAATGATTAATTTGTTTTAACTCCGTTAATTCACGTATAATTCCCTCATACTTTGCTTCACCAGGACTATCATCCTTTTGCTGTGCCAAGAGAACCATCTCGTTGGTTTTTTCCAACATTTTATCAATTGTTTCGTCAATTTTGGAATAATCATTTATTATTTGATATTCCTTTAACTCTTGAGTTAGCCTTTGATAATTTCTGGCCCAAATTGCTTGTTTCGTTTTATATAATATTTCTTGATTCTTATTTCGTTCCTCCTTTAAGGTGGGTATGAGCGATTTTAACTTCATTCGGTTAAAGGATTGGATAATTTCCTTGTAGATTTTTTCTTTTTTCTGGAAGAATGGCACGGCGTTTTCATATTGATTATTTACGAGGAATTGATTAATAACCATTTGCAATTGATTCAATTGTTTCAATCCCTCCTCAGATGTGCGGGGCTTCTTCTCTAAGAGGCTTTGAAGCTCCTTTTTCCTTTTCAATTCCACTTCCCTTCGTTTCTTTCGACGATGATTAAGCGCAACAACAATTAAGGACCCCGATATCACGCTAAACACGGAAATTAAGATGATCCCGGTCGGCATGAAAAAGGATGTTGGATTAAAATCATATCCGTCAAGAAACCCATCACCGTCGGAGTCGGCATTAGTCGGGTCAGTATTATATAGATTTACTTCTTCTCCGTCGGTCAGCCCATCGTTATCGGTATCGGGATTTGTTGGGTCGGTGATGTAGTTATCGGTTCCAAGGATAAGTTCTTCACCATCCCCTATCCCATCGGAATCTGTATCAAAGTTATTCGGGTCAGTGCTGTTTCCGTATTCATACACCGCGATGAGGTCGTCTGCATCGCTATCCGAAATATCGTCGGTTCCATCGGTGGGATTAAGCTGATTACAAATTTCCCACCCATCGGGCATGAGGTCGGAGTCCGTATCACTATTGTTCGGATCGGTTCCGTTTCCATATTCATACACCGCGATGAGGTTGTCCGCATCCTTATCCGAGATATCATCCGTTCCATCGGTGGGATTCAACTGATAATAAATTTCCCACCCATCGGGCATGAGGTCCGAGTCCGTGTCGTTGTTATTGGGGTCGGTGTTATTGCCGAACTCATACACCGCGATGAGGTTGTCCGCATCCTTATCCGAGATATCATCCGTTCCATCGGTGGGATTCAACTGATAATAAATTTCCCACCCATCGGGCATGAGGTCCGAGTCGGTGTCGTTGTTATTGGGGTCGGTGTTATTACCGAACTCGTAGAGCGCAATGAGGTTGTCCGCATCCTTATCCGAGATATCGTCGGTTCCATTGGTGGGATTCAACTGATAATAAATTTCCCACCCATCGGGCATGAGGTCCGAATCCGTGTCGTTGTTATTGGGGTCGGTGTTATTGCCGAACTCATAGAGGGCAATGATGATCATTAATATAAAAAAATGACACTTCCTTTGGTATTTGGGTTTTTTGTTCCAAGTTTAAATAGTTCTTTGTATAATTAAATATGACCATGGCAAATTCACACAGTAAAAGCTTTTTCGGCAGGGATTCGGGCATGATAATACGGAGTTCCAATAAAAATGAGCCCTTTATCTTTATCCAATGCATTAAGCGCAAGGGGAACGGTTATTGGGAGAAAAGATCGCGGGGCGAAGGCAAAATTATTAAGCTTTCATTGGAAGAAATTGCGATGTTTTTGAAGGTGCTTCGCAACGAGGTCGAAGGATGGTCGACCTATCATTCCTACAATAATGAAAACACTCCGATTTCTGTCAAAACTCAATCTAATATCTTGTGGATTAATATAGGTCAATATTCTAAAAAGTTAAATGTTGCAGAAAGTGAGATCATGGAGCTTCTTCTAACTCATCTCTTAAGCGAGAAAATCGAATTTGCCACGCAAATCCAAATGAACGGCGACCAAAGTACCAGGAACATAGCCACTTTAAGCGCTCAATCTGAATTAGAGGGTTCCAATGCCAATAACGATACTTATCTATCTTCAAATGGAGTCGTTGTTGTTGGAAAGGAACATATATCTCCTCCTCCTCCGTCTCTAAAGACTCAGAGTGCTCAAAATGTTCCGAATGGAGTAGCACAAATTAAGGGAAAGATAATTCGGAAAACGCAAAAAGCATTGTTGATTGATTTCTTTAATAATAAGGAGACGTGGATTCCAAAAAGCACCATCCATTCCACATTACAAGAAGATACCAACTTAATCCAATCATTTCTCATTGATGAATGGGTGCTTAAAAAAAATTCTGTGATTAGTTAAATTTAGAGAATCTCCGTCCTTAGTAGATTTCAATTACCTCCTTTTTCAGGATTTTAAGACGATTATACGAAAAATACTAAATAAAAAGGTTTATTAAGGTATTTTTTTATTTTGCAGTTAACCTTATAAGTCTATCTTAGTTATAATCAAATACTTAAATATGTCCACAATATACGGTTTAAAATTATTGGCACTATCCACTTCTCAATCGTATAAGGATTTTTTTTTTAGCCATAATACCCAAGTTACGGGTTTTTCCGCAAATTACAAGAAGACTGTCGGCGTAGATATTTTTGGCTCAAAATGTGTTATTAACCAAAATGGTGAGATGGTCTCACTCTCTATCTGGGATATTGCCTCGGGTCTTCCTGAGGACCTCCGGGAACTCTTCTATAAGGGTGCGGCGGGATGTTTAATTTTCTGCTCACCAGAAACTCTCCTTAGCTCACACTCCCTAACCCCTCTTCTTTCGAATATAAGACATCTTGCGGAAAATATACCTCTCTTTTTAATTTTAAAGCGAAGTGATGACTCAGTTATTCCAATTGATTTAGTAGAGTTTTATAAGGAGCAGAATCATTTAAACGGCTATTTCATCATTCCCGACGAAATAAATCAAGTTCTGGGATTGGTATCCCGGGCAATTATTTATAATCAGTATTATACTTCATATTCATTTATGGGCTTTTCTAAATGGATTGAAAAAAAAGAAAGAGAATTTCGGAAATTTAAGAATACCTTCAAGAGCTGTCCGTGTTGTGACAGTCTGCTTCATGTTTCACATCTAAGAGAATTCTTTTTTAGTATAGATGATAACAAGAGGGCTTTGAGAAAGAAGTTATTATTTTTGATGGAAAAGGCCACGCAGTTTGATATCAGCACCGGTATTCCTTGCTGTTCGTGCTTTAAAGAAATCTTTTCGTAAATATAGGGGATAATTAATACTGCTTTCACCTCATATTTCAGTTCAGATTATGGGAGGTTCCTCGTACTTTTTGAAAAAAACTTTTAATAGTTTCGAATCTAATATTAAATGAAGTGAAATAAAAGAAATGAATCAAAATTTAATGGAAGGCGAATTTATCTGGGCAATCGGCGGTAAAATTGAAAATAAACATACCTTGAATGATACCAGCGTATATAACATTGGGGCTAATGAATGGTATAGTAGCGAAAACGATCAACTCACGGCAATGCCACATCCAGTTCAAGGAGCGGGTTGGACTTTTTTTGAAAATAAGATCTTCTGCTTCGGGGGAAAAACTGAACCCCATTCTGGCTGTTGCGATTACGTCCAAGTTTATAGTTTAGAAGAAGATAGATGGGAACGTTATAATAAAATGCCAAAGCCGCGAAGTAAACTGGGTAAATTTTATCCTGTCATCGAGAATCGTTATATTTACCTTTTTGGCGGAGATGATGAGGATGGGCCATTCAGCCGGGTGAATTGGAACTGGCGCTATGACCTTTTAAACGATGAATGGGAAATAGATGTTGCTGATGCCCCGTATTCTCAATCCTTTCCTCTGCCCACCTATCATAAGGGTTGGCTTTATTACTCTACTGGAAACACGGGCTATAAACCTGAACAAAATGTATATGAGGGTGCGTTAAATCAGAGATATAACCCAAAAAACGATAAATGGGAATTAATGGCTCCATGCCCAATCCCCACCACAGATGGCTCCGGAGATAAGTGGCGCAATGAATTACATTTTATTGGGGGCTGGAATACAAATGTCAAATTTTACAATGAGGATTCAGAGGGTTATAGGGGTCCAGTAAAGCGACAACACTTAGTTTATAATTATGATTCTGACACGTGGAAATATGAGGCTCAATTGCCTGGAAATTGGCATCACGGAGGAACAAAAGGGAGTAAAAACTATCTCTGGCGCTTTTTAGGAACTATTGACGAGGATATAGATATACGATCTTCTAATCCACATTCAAATAAAATCTTTCGGTGGGACGGGGATAATTGGACAGAAATGAAGGAAGCGCCCGTAAGTAAAATGAATTTTGGTACGATTTATACAACGATTGGACCAAAATTGTGATAAAACAACATTAAAACAATATTTTTTCTTAACTTACCGTTATTTTCTTTAATTAGTGTAATTTTTAATGATCAATGATAAAGGTCGATATATGTATTATCGGTGCGAGTATCGCCGGTAATTACCTAAGTTCATTGTTAACTAAGACCCAACTGCGTATTGCTATTATCGAAGAGCATAAGGAAGTTGGCCGCCCCTTCCAATGTGCTGGAATTGTGTCCATGAAATTGGAAAGATTGATAGAGGTACCCCAAGAAATAATCCTAAACCGTGTACATACCGCCAAATTGTTCTTTCCCCCGAATACATCTGTTGAATTGGCTGGAGATGAGCGTCCATATGTAATTGATAGAGTTAAGTTAGATCGGTTGTTTTATAAAAAGGCAGCTTCCCATGATAATATACGCTTCTTTTTAGGAGAGAAATTCAAATCATTCTCCTATGTATCTAATGAAGAATCGGTATTAATCCAAACCTCTAAGAGACAAATTAAAGCAAAATTATTGATTGGTTGTGATGGTCCACTTTCTTATGTTGCTAATCAGTTAGGGGTGATTAATAATATCATTTATGCTACACAAATCCGAATTAAGGGGAACTTTAACGGAGAAAAAGTCTATATGTATTTTGATGAGCAATGGAATGACTTATTCGGATGGATTGTCCCGGAAGGTAAAGGTGTATATCGCATCGGCCTCGGAACCAAGAAGGGGTTGATGAGAAAGTTTAAAGAATTCTTACAAAAAATCAGAGTCTCCTATGAACATCGAATTGATCAGCAAGGGGGAATGATCCCAATAGGACCTATAAAAGAAATGGCGTTTGATAATGTGATGTTGTTAGGGGATTCTGCATCTATGGTTAAAGCCACTACGGGTGGAGGGATTATTATGCTCCTAATTGCCGCTAGGCAAGCCGCTCAGTGTATCAATAAGTGCTTTCAAACTTCGGACTTTTCCAAGAGGTTTATTAAAAAGCATTATGAGGATCCGACCTTGGCAAGGGTAGGGAGACAGTTAAAAATCCATCATATAATACGATATGTACTTCGGCATTTCTCGAACGATGAATTTCGAGCTTTTTATAGGGTCATTAATCGAGATGAGGTAAAAAAGATAATTTCCGTTTATGGAGATATGGATTTTCCTCTAAGCCTTGCCATAAAATTATTGGGAAATCCATCATTTATAAGATTTTTATTCCGCTTTATTTTAAAAAAACCAATAGTCGCGTTAAAAACCGTATTATCACTTATAAATTAAAATATTTTATCCACGCGAAAAATGCAATCTCTTGGAAGAGGATAAACCAAATGATCATAAACCCTATCACTAACACCACCGATACCACGCCAACTGCGTGAACTCCATTTGGAATGCCCAGATCATCGCTTTTTCTCTGATATATAGCTCTGACTGCGGCAACAAAATAGATTACAGCAATAAGAAGGGAAACGATCCATAAAAAGAGCACAAATAGACTAAATGTATAGATTGGTTCCCCATTTATGGTTAACGAATTGAGCCAGCGCCATGAAACAACGATCAAATACGTTGGAATAACACTATAAATCAAACCACTTATTATAAACAGTAGGCCCCAGCCTATTCCTTTCCATGTCATCTTTTTACCACTTATTCTTTAAAAGTACTAACTTGGGTTTATTATTTTTGTTTAATCTGCTATTATTATTTATATTTACGATTTTTTTTTAATTAAAGACTTATCTTATCCATATTGTTATAAACAAATAGAATAAAATATAATTTAAGTGCTTCCTTATTAAAAGAAAGAAATTTCATTATATTAGATGGATTGGTGTATTAATTGGATTTTGAGCTTACAAATCAACAGAAACTAGTCAGAAGAAAAGTTCGAACATTTTCGGAGGATATTTTACAACCTGTTGCCTCAGATATTGATAAAGATGCCACTTTTAACTGGGAAACAGCAAGAAGATTAGCGGATATTAATGCCTGGGGCATTCAATTGCCCGAGCAATATGGGGGTGCGGGATTGGACTCAATTAGTTATGCAATCACTATTGAGGAGATTTCGCGAGTCTGCGCCTCGACGGGGTTGGCTGTAACGGTCCATAATTCGGTAGGAGCATATCCTATCCATAAATGGGGAACAAAACAACAAAAGGAACAGTTTCTGCAAGATATAGCATCGGGAGAAAAGATCGCGGGATTTACATGGACGGAACCAAACGCGGGTTCTGACGCAGGAGCAATTGAATGTATAGCTGTTGAAGATGGAGGAGATTTAATCTTAAATGGTTCTAAGATTTTTGTCACCAACGGCGCGGTAGGAACCGTATTTCTAGTTGGCTCGAGATATAAGTTGGAAAACGGTCAAAAAGGTGTAGCCACTTTGATAGTTGAAAAAGATATGGAAGGATATGAGATTGGGCCGACCGAAGATAAATTAGGAATGCGAGGAAATCCTACTGCAAGTTTGTATTTCCACAATGTCAGGGTTCCGAAAGAAAATGTCTTGGGAAATTTAAATGATGGATTCCGAATTGCTATGAAAACATTAAATGTTGGAAGAATTGGGATTGCAGCTCAAGCTTTAGGTGTAGCTCAAGCTGCGTATGAATATTCTATTAAATATGCCAAAAAAAGAATTCAATTCAACAAGCCTATATCCAAATTTGAAGGCGTTTCCTTTAAGCTCGCAGAAATGGCTACAAGGATCGATTCAGCTCGATTATTAGTTTATAGAGCAGCGAACTTAAAAGACAGAGGGAAGCCCTTTGCAAAAGAAGCCGCTATGTGCAAATATTATGCCAGTGAAGTGGCAAAAGATGCGACCCAAAAAGCCATCCAAATCCACGGTGGGTACGGATTTATGAAGGATTTACCTATCGAAAGGTTTTATCGAGATGCTCCCGTTCTTTCGATTTACGAGGGAACAAATGAAATCATGAAAATCATAATAGCTAGAGAAATATTAAGGGGGAATCTATAAAATGCTCCGAATATTTGTCTTGTTAAAACAAGTACCTAAAGCTCAAAGCCTTAAAATTGATGAAGGTACGGGGACTTTAATTCGCAAAAATGTAGAAAACATAGTTAACCCAGATGATTTACATGGATTGGAGTTAGGTCTCAATATTAGAGAACAATATGGGGGAGAGGTAACCGCAATGACGATGGGACCCCCGCAAGCTAAATCTGCTCTTCGGGAAGCCCTTGCTATGGGTGTAGATCATGCTATCCTTATATGTGATTCCCAATTTGCCTATTCGGACACTCTTCAGACTACCTTAGTGCTTAAAGAAGCCTTTGAGACTATTCAAGATTACGACGTAATAATTACTGGAAGGGAAACTTCCGATTCAAACACAGGTCAAGTTCCCTATCAATTATCCGAAGCCTTGGATATTCCATTAATTACTGATATCTTTTCTTTTCAATTTGAGGAGCACGTCTTTAAATGCCAGAGAAACTTTGGGCATGAATCGCAGAATATACAAGTTCGCTTACCAGTATTGTTGCGAGTAGGTCGATATTTTAATACGCCCCGACACACCCCCTTATTAGGAATCAAAAAGGCTTTTGAAAAAGATATTACCGTGTTTAATTTCGATACGTTCAATTGTCCCGCTCACCTCGATGGGTGTAATAAGTCTCCAACACAGGTGAGGGAAATAGAAAGGTTCTATCCTGAGAGGAAAAATCAATTCATTAAAGGTACATTTAAGGATAAACTCGAAATGATTGTAGAGATAATGAAAGAAAACGGGATAGAACGGATATGGACGGGAGAAGGAAGCAAAACTGAGGTGAACTCAAATGAATGAAATAAATCAGTATACGGGTGTGTGGGTTTTTGCGGAAATTAAGGATCATGTGAAGGTACATCCCTCTACATTGGAGATCTTTGGGAAGGCACGAGAATTGGCCGATGAATTGGACCAAGACCTTGTAGCAGTTGTATTAGCTTTAGATGCCGAACAATATTTATCGACCATTAAAGAATATGGTGTTGATAAGATTATCTACCTAAGCCACCAAGATCTCAAGCATTATCATGAGCGCATTTTTACTAGTTTAGTTTATGAATTAGTGGAAAAATATAAACCCTCAATATTCTTATTTCCCTCCACAGAGGCGGGTAATGCCCTTTCCGCCAGGGTAGCTTATCGCTGTAATACGGGTTTAGTGAGCGGCGTCCTAGACTTAGAAGTCGATAAGGAGCGGGGGGATTTGTTATTAACGGACAAACCGGCATATGGGGGCGATATAAAGGTAAAAATAATTTGCCCAAACATGAGACCCCAAATGTGTACAGTGACTCCGGGAACATTCCAAGCTAAGAAAATGCAAAAAAAGAATGTGGAAATTATTAAGGAACCTTACCAATTTAATAAAGAATGTCTCAAAATTAAGATAATTGGGGCCCCTACAAGAAAGGATAAGCCTTCTGCTAGCCTTTCAGACGCGAAATTTGTAATTGGAGGCGGTGCGGGAATGGGCTCTGAAAGTGATTTCAAAAAATTGTTTAAATTAGCAAAATTGACGAATGGTCAAGTTGGGGGTACGAGACGACCTATCTTTAGCGGATGGATGCCAGAGCACCTGCAAATCGGAATCAGCGGAGAGACTATTAAACCTAATTTGTATTTGGCTTTTGGAATATCGGGAGCAATTCAGCATGTAGCGGGAATTACCGACTCGGATATAATTGTGGCCGTTAATACCGACCCAAACGCCCCAATCTTTAAGACTGCGGATTACTGCATTGTAGCAGACGCCCAAGAGATTATAGACGGAATTCTTAATTATTATAAGGTGTAGCCTATTTCCGTTCTACTTTCACATTATATTAAAATATAAATATTTAGAATACATTTATATTAAAACAAGTAAGATTATGAAACGCAGAACTTATATCATTTTAAATTTAATCTTTATTCTTATCACGATCTTATCGCTTATCCTTTCGCTGGTATTTCAGTTCTTCTTTTTTATCCCTCTAATTTGCTTCTTTCCTTGGACATGGACGTCCTACAGGGAAAAGGATCAAGAAGTGCGTCAAAAAGCATATTTTGAACTAATCCATAAAGAGGCTCCACAATATTGCCAGGAATGCGGGGGGAAAATCGAGCAAGATGGAGCCGATTATTGCTACCATTGCGGTGCAAAACTCCCCAAAAAGGATAACTATAACTAAAATTTAATTTCCTTTCCCGAATAGCAAGAAATCTTTAATTAATTGCTATAAATCTTATGAGGACCGAACTAAAAAGCACTTTTTAAAGTATGGAATAGATCGTGATACATATAAGTAAAAATTAGTAAGAAAAAAAAGAATCGAATGGATTAGATTTTAGTTTAGAAACGTTCCTAAAAGGCCCAGAAAACTCTGAAATGGAGAAATCGTTGATACGACGAATACAAAGAAGATCGAAATACAAATAGTGCTAGCAATTATATTTCCCGTACGATTATAACAAATAACAGCGACAAGAGCGGATATCAGTAAGATTGGTATTGAAACAGGTATCATCACGCCATAGAAGAAGAGGCTCCTCATAATCACGCAGAGCATTAGTAAAAATGCGTTCACATAGATGAGCTGAATTCCAAAGAATAGCAAGAAAACCTTAAATGACGATCTTGGTGAGTTTGCAAACCGAGGCTGGAGAACCAGCTGGATAGTGAGATTGTAGACCAAGAAAACTATAAAAGCCACTAGGATGTAAATGATAATCCAAGGTAATTTGACTATAGAGGGAATAATTCCCATGTAATTCCGTCCAACAGATATATAGAGAATTCCGTATAATATAGCTGCTATTAAAATCCCAAATCCAACCGATTTGATTAGCTCTTTTCTCGTTCCTATAAATGGAATTTTCAATATTTCCTGTAGTGAGAGATCGTGTTTCTTCCCGAGCCTCCATAATAAGACCAAGAGACCAAAACTCTGCCCAAAAAGCATTGCAAGCACAAAACCTTCGATGGCTAATGGTAACGGGATAAAGGCAAAAACAATGAGAATCGTTCCAGGAACCCCTAGTATTAATGAATATAATAGTGATAGAGGTACTAGTTTTAATGTTGATATCTTTTCAAATTCAATCTCCCTTTCCATTTGGGATGCTTTTTTCTCAAATTCTTCTGATTTTTCTTTAAGCTCTTTAGTCTCTCGCTTTTTTCAAAATTAAATACACTTGCTAAGCCGTAGACAATGTAAACAAACATTCCCATCCCGCCAGTTACTTGAATTAATAATAGAATTATTCGGAAATTCCCATAGAAATTTTCATCAGGTGTATTAATATCTGGGAAAGTGTTGATGATCCAATCCCTTGCTTCACGTAAGAAATCTGTATCCCAGGCTACAGCTAAATGATTGCTGTTATCGTCTAAATAAATCCTTGTTGCATTTCCATCTTGAAAGCTTCCATATAACTGGTTCACATCAACTTCCGAGGCGCTTATACCGACTCTATTGCCGACTTGTTGCTTTAACTTGGAAAGCTCGAATGCTTCATCAAACTTGGCATGAACCATAAGGACATTAAGGGGATTAAGGGCAGTTCCATTTCGAATATTAGATAAAGACGTACCAACACCAACAAATGCCGAAAAATCTACACTTTCATTCACTATTGAATTGCCAGGACTCCCTCCCATGCTATAACCGAGATAGGAAAGTTCTTTCATATCAATATCCCCCCTGTTATTAAGGTAGGAGATAATTGCATTTACATCATTTACCAATCCTCCTCTATCTAACTTTCCCGTACTTTGTCCGTGCCCTCTAAAGTCAAAGGGCACAGCAACAAAGCCCGCTGCAGCAAACTCTAAAGCATAACCTTTCATAAATTCCTTATTTGCCATATATCCGTGTCCAATAATTACGGCTTTTTTCGTGCCCCCTTCACTATATATCGGCTCGTACACATTAAAAGCAATGGTCTCCCCATCACTTGTTTGGATAATTCCACAAGAACTTTTCACACTAAGAGGAACTAAGGAGATCATTATCGTGCCGATAATAAATAGTATAGCAAAACCTGCAAACAATGCAAGCTGTTTTTTATTTAAATCTTTTAGGGCTTTCTTAAGATTTAGATTGTTCATATTTTTATTATGTAATTTATAAAGTATCTATAATATATTCTCAAAAGGTTTGTATTTAAAAATATTTTATGATTAAGATATTTTAATAGATTTTGCTCGGTTCAAATAGTTGCTTTATGGTAGGATAAGATCTAAAAGAAAATAATAAAAATATTGATTTAGAGATCTAGGGATAAATAAGAAGGTTTTTTTAAAATATTGGTTATTTTTTAATCTTTTTATATTCAGCAATGGTTTTTTCTGCAATTCTTATGGCTTTATCCTTTTCTTTCTTTAATTTATTTAGTTTCGTTTCCAATTCTTGGGTATATTTTTCGAGATTCTCAATTCTCCTCTGTGCATCCTTGTCCATTCCCGATGGTGCTGGTTTTTCACCTTTTTCAACCTTCTTTTTTAAAGCCTTATATTTTTCCTTCCAAACCTTCAGATCTATTTGTAATTCCTTTACTCTTTCATCAACAGGCATATCGGTGGCGCCGCCCTCGCCAGCTTCTGAAGTAGCAGGTATGCTCCCCTCTTCTAAATTGTCATATTTTTCTTTCCAAGTATTAACCTCACTCTCTAATGTCTTCACTCTTTTCTTTAAATCAGAAACCATGTCTAAAAGTTCATTTCGGGTTTTATCTCCTAAGACTTCTTCGTACATCTCTTTTCCAGCTTCTAATTCTTCTGCCGTTTTATCCCCTAAAATTCGAGACTTCCTCTTTTGTAGTTCCTCAACGGTTTGCTCTGGAAGATAATCTAAGGCATTAAAACCTATACCTCCATGTTGCGTGCTTCTTTTCCGTACTTTTACAAATAGAGGTATACCACTTACAGCTTCTCCACTGATAATTCCTTCCCCTTGATCTAATCCACTTATATCATCTTTATTGGCCCGCGTGAGATCTTCTGCGCTCGCAATTGTTATCTTAACATCATTTACATCGGTGAGGTTATGTACAACCCACGTCCCTGCTTGGGCTCTGATAGTCGTGTCTAATAATTGCGGTCGCTGAGTCCCCAAAATCAAGTTAGCCCCGAACTTTCTCCCCTCCTGGGAAAATAATCTAACAGTATCGCAAGTTTCCGTGGATTTCTTTCCTGCAAATAGGTGAGCTTCGTCTAATAGGAGATAAAAAGGAGGAATTTTTCTTCCGGTGCTTGCCTTATATAATTTTTTAAGTAATCTGCCCGCAAGAGTTTCTTGTGCCTCAAGTGAAATACCTCTCATATTCACAATTGTACATAAATTTGGTGCTACAATATCCTTTTCTGAGAGTGAAAAGAGATATTCTATATCAATGTCTGCGCCTTTGTTAATTGATAAATCTGAAAATTCAATAATACTGTCAATATATTTTGATTCTCCCCCCTCACCGTCAATTTTCAAGCTTCCATATTCACCGTGCCGATCTAAAATAACTAGAGGAACCCCTTTATCCATTAATTCTTCGCATAAGACCCCCATTGTATAGGATTTTCCCGAACCGCTTCGTCCCGTAACAAATACTCTTCCAAAATTTTCCACTAATAGATTCACTTCGAAATCATATCCCATAAGTTTTCCAAGCGCCACAGATTTCTCTGGAGGATTATCTATTCCCAATAACTCGGTTATTTGCTTATCCTTTGCTAAATATACTTTTGACCCCACTTCGAAGGGTCTTTTAGGTCTTTCACCGACCACATTTAGTTCCGCTTTTAACCCTTGTGAGTCTGACCACAGCTCTCCAATCGAAAGAATATTATAGTCTCGTGTGCCGTCATCTTTTTTCTCTCCATAAATACACAGATAACTGGTACGCTCAACCTCCTTACTTTCGATTAAAACTTTTGCTGAAGCAATTTCGGTCTTACCCGTGAGTCTTCCTATTGGTTTCTCATCTATCTCAGAATCCCTTTCCTTATCTTCGTCGGACATTTTCAATCACTCATTTTTTTTTAGTTATATTACAAATAGAATTAAGGAATATAAATCTATATCTTTAAATTAGATTTGAAGTTGTCATCCTTTATCAGAATTGGATACATTTTGTATTATTCTTTTAAGATTCCGTCTTATTCCTTTCTTGCCTTCTAATTTCTAAAAGGTTGGGTCGTTTAATTAACCCCCTAAGCCAAGTTGTTGTAAGATTACTCACCTAAATCGTAGAAAGAAATCTTCCTATTATAAAATATCGAATAGGCTTTCAGTTGTGGACAATAATTTTATACCAAAATAACTTTTAACCACATCAGTCAAAAAATTCATATAAACTTGGTCTATTTTCGTTCCGTAATGCTCTTCCAAGACCTTCTTGAGATATATGGTGTTAGGCTTCTTTTTATCCTCATCTTGTGTTATATAATCAACGATGAAATTGGTAAAACGATATACCTTTTCAATTTCGTTTTTCAATTTAATATAACTAAATCCCAAATCGCTCTCTGTCATAAAATTATGGATTATCTGCTTCTCAATTTTTAGTTTTTTTGGATCAATTATTTTGTCGGGGTCCCTTATGATATTATACTTTTGAAGGACAACGCAATCTTTAAATTGCTTTTTATTCTGTTTATATTCCTTTTCCTTTAATAAGGAAATATCATAGTCAAAAGAGTCTTTCGTAATATAATTAAAGAAATCTTTGATATATTCATGTAAAAACTCCTGGTCTATTAATAACACAATTTTTTGCTTGGAAAAAATAGATTTAAGTACGTATGCCAGCATTAGGGCGTTTAAATTCAATTTTATAAGATCCACATCGCTAATATGTTTACTAAGTGTTTCCATATCCTCTTCTTTTTCAGTTTTTGTGATTCTGGGGAGGGAAACCTTAAAATCGGCTATAAAGTAGCTCCTAATCTCAAAATTTTTGTCAATGTAAACAATAAATGAATGTTCACAGATTACATTCGGCGCGATATTAACTGCCAGAAGCCCTCGGGTAACTTGTTCTATCCTTTCTTGGGCAACCTGAATTTTACCTCTTTTCTTACAAGTAGGGCATCTAATTTCTACTTGAACCATTTTTTATC